>NZ_CP016288.1 GCF_001679785.1 Rhizobium leguminosarum | reverse complement strand
AATTGAACACTTCGATGCCAACCAGGCCTGTCACCTGGGCCGCAAGGGCGCCGGCAATTCCGGCAATAGCGCCAGCGATAACGTAGACCGTCACCTTTCGGCGATAGACCGGCGTACCGATTGCGCGCATCCGGCTGGCGCTGCCTTCAATTCCTCTAAGAGCGAGCCCAAACGGGGACCCGATCAGAACCTGACAGAGCAGTAAAACGGCCGCAAGAATGGACACGCTGTAGATGAAGGCGACCTGTCCAACAAAATCGAATTCGTACAGCCCCAGCAGCGGGCCAACCGTGATGCCGGCCAGGCCGTCGGCGCCGCCCGTTAGCCAACGTGCCTGGGATGCGGTCTCCTGAAGAACCATGGTCACGGCTATCGAAATCATCAACAGAGTTATGCCGTGGGTGCGAAGCAGGACAAGCCCGGAAATCCACGCCATCACTGCGCCCGCCACGGCACCGACCATGAGCCCGAGCAGCGGGTCGGGCGACAGGTGAAGCGAAATTAGTCCCGCGGCATAGGCGCCGCATCCATACATGGCCGCGTGACCAAGTGTTGCTATTCCCGCCTGCCCGAGAATGAGGTCGAATGACACGACGAAGATCATCATGATGACGATCCGGGTTAGAAACGACAGGTCGTACGGGAATATCAGAAAGGCAAGGCTCGCACCGACCACGACGGAAATGGACGGGATGAGGAAGCTCAGGGCGGTCGGCGCGCGCCTCGGCGACGTCGAAAGGACGGGGTCCATCATTGCGCTTTCCCCATCAGACCGTTGGGCCGAAGCGCGAGCAAACACCACAATCGCCACGAAAAAGAAGATGGTACCAATGCCCGGCAATAGATAGCGACCAGCCGTATCGAGAATCCCAAGGCTAATCGAAGCAAGGAAGGAGCCGGAAATGCTGCCAAGTCCACCCACAGACACAACAATCAGGAACAGCACCATATAACGAAGCGGATAGTAAGCCTCGATCGGAAGCAGTTCCGCACCGAGTATACCTCCTACCGCCGCGAGACCGGCGCCGGTGGCGAATGCAACGAGATAGACGAGCGGCGTGTTGATGCCGAGCGAGGCGGCCGCAATCCTGTTGTCGACAGCTGCGCGCAAGTAGATGCCGAACCTTGTTTTTCCATCAGCAACCAGAGACCGGCCAGCACAAGCAAACCGGAATGATAACGACCAGCCGGTGGAACGGTAGCGTCCTGAACCCGAGATCGATCGGTGTCGTGAAAATCGCCGGGGCGCCAAGCGGCAGGATCGTGGAGCCCAGGAACAGATTGACGGTTGCGATCATGATGAAGACGATTCCAATGGTCGCCAACACCTGGCCCAACTCGTTGAAGCCATAGATGTGGCGATAGAGCAGCCGCTCGAGAAGCACGGAAACGAGGACAACCGCGAGAACGGCGACGAGGAACGCCGGAATGAACGCTACGTCCAGACGTGTGGTGAGCAGATGAACGGCTGCGCCGCCAAGCAGGGCAAACCCGCCGTGCGCAAGGTTGATAATGCGCATGAGCCCCATCGTGATCGAAAGTCCGACGGAAATCATGAACAATATCATCCCGTAGGCGACGCCATCGACGACGATACTTAGAATGAGGGACATTCTCTAACCTGAGATTTGCGAGGTCGGGCGTTGCGTGGCGGAAAACTCCCGCCACGCTCACCGTGGATCAGGGATTGAAGCCGAGGTCCGGTACGTTCGGGACAGTCGCGAACTCCCGATTGACCAGTTTGCCGTCCGCGCCTTTTTTCAACACGCCGAAGATAGACATTCTGCACCACCGTCCGTGAGACCGGATCCATCTTCACCGGCCCGCGTGGGCTTTCCCATTCCATGCCCTTGGCCGCCTCGATGGCTTTTGTGCCGTCAGACCCTGCAGCCTTGATCATCCGGTAGATCAACTCCGCGCCGTCATAGGCGCCGATTGATGCCATGTTGGCGCGCGAGCCCGGATGAAGTTCCTGCAGTTTTGCGACAAAGCTTTTGTTCAGCGCAGAATCGTGGACATCGGAGTAGTGGTATGCGGTCACCAGGCCGATAGCTTGGTCTCCAAGCGCATCAAGTGTGGTCTCGTCGGTCTCGCCACCGCCAAGGAAAGAAACGCCAGCAGCTTTCAGGCCATTTTCATTATAGGCCTTGGTGAAAGCGAACGTCGCTGGGCCCACCGGCAGGAAAGTGAAGACGGTATCGGCACCGGAACTCTTGATACGCTGCATGAATGGCGCGAAATCATTGGTCTGAAGCGGCATTCGGATCTTTTCGAGAACCGCCCCGCCGTCTTTCTCAAAAGAGGCGGAGAAGGCCGTTTCTGCATCAATGCCGGGATTGTAATCCGAAACGGCAGTCACGACTTTCTTGGAGCCATTTTTGGCCGCCCACTCGGCTGCCGGTTGAGCGAGCTGCGTCAACGTAAAACTGGTGCGCAGAAAGAAGTCCGACTGCTTGTTGATCGATGATGTCGCGGCATTGAAAATCACCGCCGGCACCTTTGCCTGCTTTGTCAGGGGAGCGACCGCAACGGCATTGGGGGTGAAGTCAAATCCAGCAAGATACTTCACGCCGTCGCGGACAAGAAGTTCCTGGGCCGCTGCCTTGCTGGCGTCGGCGTTGGGTCCGCCAACGTCCTTGTAGATGAACTGAATTTTGTGACCGCCAACCTCGTCTCCGTGCTGCGCGACATAGACATCGATCGCTTCGCGGAATTGCTTGCCCCAGATTGCGTTTGGCCCGGAGAATGTAGCGATAACGCCGACCTTGATTGTCTCGGCCTGAGCGAGCGTGCCGGTCACGAAAAACGCAGCCGATGCGACGAGATACAACGTCGATTTCGAAAATGTCATATTTTTTCCCTCCCAACCGGAAAAGCGTCCGGGCGCCTTGACGCTGAAGCGCCACTTCCTCCGCTAGTATTGGTACGGAAACCGTACTAATACGTCAAGTTTTCTCCGCATTCATGGACCGCCTGTCCGTGTTGTCCGAGTCGGAAATGCTCCAGTCTAGTCAGGCGTCCTGACAATCGCATGGGCGCCTTAGGAATGTCGCGTCCGGTACTCTTGCAACCAGTCCACTGTTTTGTGTAGTCCTCCAAACGGATAGAAATGCAGACGAACATCGCCATATTCGGCGTTGCTCAAGCCGGTAGCATACTCATTGACAAGAGCGTCTGGCCCCGCGCTCGACAACAACTGAGTGATCGATAGACCGTACTTCTTGAGGACGGATGTGGATGCGGAAACGCCGCAAACCGCTGCAAATTTCAATAGCGTTCTCACGCTTGCCGGGCCAGGAATACCGATGTGGATCGGGACTTCGATACCCAATCGACGCAGTTCACCTATCCAGGCAAGTACGGGTTCCGATGCGAACGCAAACTGAGTGAAAATCGACCACTCGATATTTGCTGCTTCCATGATTAGTCGCTTTTCCAGCAGCGCACTGGTGAGCATGGCAGCGTTCTGGACCGGGTGTCCTTCCGGATGCCCGGCTATCGAGACATTGCTGATCCCATGCTGTTCGAGGATACCGCTACGTAAGATCGTAGCGGTATCCAAGAACGGGCCCTTGGGAGGGTCGGCATCGCCCGCGACTAGGAGCAATCGGCTCACCTGGGCGTCATTGACAAGCGCCGACAGCATTGCCGATAGCATGGATTCCGACCCCAGACGTCTGGCGGCAATGTGAGGCAAGGGTACGTATCCCGCCTGTCGGACCATTTTGGCCGCCCTAATCCGGTCGGCATCGCTTTCCGTTGACAGAAACGGAATCGAGATGATCGTGCCTTTGGGGATCGCGCCAGACATGGCCGCCAGCTGTGCGGTATCTTTTGTCGTCACTTCCACCGAAAAGTCATCCAGTACATCGCTCTGGTCTCGGAGATGTATTGCTTGCGACATAGCCATAAAAACCCATCCCGCCTGCGAGACAGGCGAATTCTCATTGAGCAAGAAGAATGTGAACGTTGCCGAGTAGCAGACCGCAGGGTATCCGTAGCCAGGACAACACCGGTGTTCGCTCTGACGAAGATGCGCTAAGCGAATACCGGCAATGGTCAGCTGATCGCAGCGCGCTTCATCTTTTGAACGGAACTTGCATAGGGAACGGGCGCCACGACCGCTCTGACCTTGAACTGCTCGTGCCGTTCGACATGCGGCTTCCGGGACCCGCCACGAGGCTCTCCCCAGGTGAGCGTCACTTCCGTCCCGGGAGTCGCGTTTTGGACGTCGAGCATGGCGAGAGACAGCATTTCGCCTTCGTTGTTGCTGTAACCGCAATGGCAGGAGTGACCGACGAGCATGCCATCCCGACCCCGCACCTCATCAAACTGGGGCCAGCCATAATAGGCGACCGGCAAGTCTATAGCCTTGTATCGTGGCCCGTCTCCGAGGCAAGACACAAAGATTGCCGCAACGTCGTCGCGGTTCCATACCAGCGTGACCTTTTGGCGCCGCTTCTCCACGGGCAGGGCTTCCAGGGCTTCGCGCCCAATGAAGTCATGATCGAACTTGAGAATATGGCCGTAGCCGAGATCCCACGGGGTGACGTAGTAATCTTCAATATTATCCGAGACGAAGCTGCCGCCGAGTTGGGCGTTCGCTTCCCAACCGTTTCCAGACAGCCATTGGCGAAAATCGCGCAGTTCTTCGCCCGTATAGATGCCCGGCAGGGGGTAAGGCATCCAGCCAAACTCGAAGATCGTACTAAAGTAGGTCTTCGTCCCGCCCTGCTTCAGCCTATGCGCCTCACCGGCCCTGATGAGTGCGGCGCGCACCTTTTCCATATCCTCATACGGTCCTGAAAGCTCTGCTCCCAGATGGCCCGCCATTCCATGCCGTAGAACGAGCACTTCGCATCCGCCAATTTTCACCTTCGCGGTTCTGAAGAATGCAATCTCCGGGGCGCCGCCCTCGACCGCAGCGTTGAAGATCAGGCCGGCATTGGGACCTTCCAACTGGAAACGGTAGAACCAGCGCCTGCCGGTCGGGTTGTAAGGCGTCGGGTCGTCGCGCTCGATCGTCACGTCGTAGCCGCCTTGTTCCGCGTTAAACTGGACCCAGTTCAGGACAGGCATGCCGCTGATCAGCTCGAAGGTTTCCTCGGCAAGTCTGTAGACGACGCAGTCGCCGATGACATGGCCGCGTGGCGTGCAAGCCACGAATTGCTTGGCGCGGTCAATCGTAAAATTCGCCAGACTGTTGATGCCGAGCTTTTCAAGCAGACGAAACGCATCGGGACCTTTGAGCATCAGTTCCGGCATATGGTGCGACTGGTCGAACAGGATCGCGGTCTCGCGCCAGGCGCGTTGCTCGTCTCGCCAGTTTGTGAATTCCGGCGGAATGAACGCAGCGGTGAGCCCGGTACGCGCCCGGTAATGGGGCGCAAGCGTGTCGTTGTAAAAATACTCGACGAGATTGGCTTTCTCGTCGACCAAATCCTGCAGTGATCGCGCGCCGTTTGCCTTTACCATTGCTCGAACATCCTCCTCTTTATGTTCCGCTCTGCTGAGCGATTTGACTATACGTCGACCAGTGGCCTACTAAATCGACTGTTCTTGGTGGTGGCGAGAACCGTGCACGGGATGGTGCAGCGCGTTGGTCCCCATATCGGCCGCAAGAGCCTCTCGTTCATAAAGCCTCCTCCAAGACACCTTATTTAGTAAGGTAGCCTGACCATATTTTGTGAAAGCGGCATATGTCAACCAATTTTAGTCGAGGGGCTGGAAAAATACCTGCCACAGGCTTACTCGTGTAAATTGATAGCTTCCGAGGTGGTAAAAAATGATTTTGAAAAATGCGTGGCGCAGGAGCAACATTGGCCGTCGGATGAACGAGGCGGTCAGGATATTCGAGAACAGGATCATCGAAAATCTGAAAGCCAAAGGGCATTCCGAACTTACCGCCGCACATATTAATCTAACCCGAAACCTCGACGAAGACGGGACAAGGCTCACGGAACTGGCGAGACGCGCCTCTCTCACAAAGCAATCGATGAGTGAACTGGTCGATCAGGTGGAACGAACCGGCCTCATTGAAAAACGCCAAGATCCTGACGACGGCAGGGCAAAGCTCGTATGCTTCACAGACAGCGGCTTCGTTTGGCTGGAGGCCTTTCATCAAAGCCTGGAGGTGGCCGAAAGTGAAATGCGTGACCAGCTCGGGCCGGCAATGGTCGATCTCATGGTAGAAGCTCTCGGGAAATATGTAGAGTGCCAAATCAACAAAGAGGGTGATCAAGCCGATTGACATTGGTCCGGTTTCCTTACTATTTTCGCACCAGCGGATTTGGGAGGTTTTGCCGTGACTCACGAAGTTTACGATGTCGCCATCGCGGGTGGCGGTCCATTCGGACTGATGCTGGCCAATGAGCTCGGCCGCCGAGGCGTTTCAACCATTCTTTTTGACGAGAAATCTTCGACGGCTTTCAATCCCCAGGCCAATGCCACTCAGGCAAGGACGATGGAGCATTTTCGACGCCTGGGATTTGCGGATGAGATCCGTGCACTCGGCATGCCTGAAGACTTTCCAACCGATATCGCATATTTCACGCGATATGCTCACCATGAATTGGCGCGCTTTCGCCTTCCCTCAGCCAAAGAGGCGCGCGAGAAGATCCTGACAATGACAGGATCCTGGAGCGCGGCCGAATTGCCCCACCGTGTCTCTCAGAAGTTTGTCGAGCGAGTTCTGCGTAAGCACGCCGAAGCTCTGTCTACGGTTTCGGTGAACTACGGGTGGCGAATATCCCGGTTCGAGGACGTTGGTGACGCCGTGACCATGACCGCAAGTCAGGTCGGCTCCGAGAGCACGCGCTCCGTAAGGGCCAAATATCTTATTGGAGGAGACGGCGCGAAAAGCTTCATACGTCGGACACTTGGCATTCGATATCAGGGCGATGGCGGGGCAGTCAGAGATTTCTTCGGCGGGAAAATGTTTGCCCTCTATCTTCGCTGCCCGCAGTTCTATGAGGTTGTTCCCTTTGCACCAGCCTGGATGAACGTGGCGTTCAATCCTGAGCGCCGGGCGTTTATGGCCGCCGTCGACGGCAAAGGCGAGTTTGCTTTTCACACCCAACTAAAGGAAGGCGAGAGCGAAGACGATATATCCGATGCGCAAGCGCTGAAGATGTTCCAGACGGTGGTCGGGTATCCCGTTGAGGGGGAAATTCTTTCTCGCGGCACCTGGACGGCCGGGTTTGCCCTTGTCGCCGAGAAGTTTCAGGCTGGCCGGATATTCCTCGGCGGCGACGCGGTTCATCTTTTTACGCCAGCCGGTGGCTTGGGGTACAATACGGCGGTGGATGACGCGGTCAATCTAGGTTGGAAAATCGCTTCTGTTGTGAGAGGAAATGCACCGTCATTCCTTCTCGATACCTATGAACTGGAGCGACGCCCGGTGGCCGTGCGAAACACCGGCTTCGCTCGGGCGTTCGCCGAATCCATCGGAAACTACGTCCCGAAACCCGACATCGAGGCGGACTCGGATCTCGGATCGGATTTGCGACGGGAAGCCGGCGCATACCTGGAGGCACATGGGCGTTCCGAGTTCAACATACCCGGCGTGACGTTCGGCGCTCGCTACGACCATTCGCCGATAATCCTCTCCGAAGGGGAAGGACAGGCTCCGGACCTGCCGGATGTTTACGTTCCAAATGCCGCGCCGGGGGGCAGAGCGCCCCATGTTTGGTTGAACTCTCAAACGTCATTGTTCGATCGATTTGGGTTTGAATGGACCCTCCTGCGGCTTCGCCCCTCGTCTTCGCCAGGAACCGAGTTCGTTACAGCCGCTAGAATGGCCGGAATGGATCTCACCGTCGTCGATATAGAAGAGGATCAACTCCGGGCAATTTATCGCAAGCCGCTTGTGCTCATTCGGCCAGACCAGGTCATCGCTTGGCGCGGAGATGGCGATGGCGACGCCATTCATATCGTCGAGACTGTCTTGGGCCAGATCCGAGCGTAGGGTGAAGAGGCGTCACGGCGGCGGTAATCGCGATGAAGCCACACTAAGTTTTTATAGTCCGGTGACCTGAGACCCTCAACTTCCTCCAGATTTTGGCAGAGTCCGTGGTACCAAGGAGACGGACGGAATGAAGGCGAACAATCAACCTGTGACCCCTCGCTCAGCGAGTCCCGGTAATGAGATCGACTGCAATAGATGTTCAACACAAGGGAGGAATACCATGGAGACTGCAAAAATACTCGAAACCAGGCTTTTGATCGCGGGCGATTTTCGCAGCGCATCGAATGGAGCGTTTTTTGAGCGTCGCAATCCGATAACGGGCGAACGGGTCAGCGAAGCCGCCGCTGCGACCTCTGACGATTGTAAAGCTGCGGTAGAGTCAGCGCAGCGCGCATTCTCGGGATGGTCGAAGATCGGTCCAAGTGAACGACGTGCTTATTTGATGAAGGCGGCAGCCGCCATACGCAATCGCGCGGTCTCCTTCGCCGAGGCTATGAAAGCCGAGATCGGAGCCACTCAAGTATGGGCCGACTTCAACGTAAACCTCGCCGCGAACATGCTGGAGGAAGCAGCTGCGATGACTACGCAGATCAGCGGAGAGGTGATACCTTCGGATATACCCGGCAGCTTGGCGATGGCAATCCGGGTTCCGGCGGGTGTCGTTGTTGGAGTCGCGCCGTGGAACGCGCCCGTCATTCTGGTCATACGGGCGCTGGCGGCGCCGCTTGCCTGCGGAAACACGATCGTTCTCAAAGGTTCGGAGCAGTGCCCGAAAACGCATTCCCTGGTGATTGAGGCGTTGCAGGAGGGAGGACTCCCCAAAGGTGTCGTCAACTACATCACTAACGCACCGGCGGATGCCGCCTCCGTTTTCGAGTCGATGGTGGCACACCCTGCTGTCCGCCGGGTGAGCTTCACGGGATCCACCGCGGTCGGGCGTGCCGTTGCTTTGACCTGCGCGAAATACCTGAAACCTGTGGTTCTTGAACTTGGCGGGAAGGCACCGCTCGTTGTCCTAGATGATGCGGACGTAGATGCAGCCGTTCAGGCTGCCGCGTTTGGCGCATTCATGAACTCAGGACAAATCTGCATGTCCACCGAACGAATTATCGTTGATAAAAAGATCGCAGACGATTTCGTCAACGCCCTTGTCGCAAAAACGGCAAAGCTTCCGGCAGGAGACCCAAGGAACGGTCCCGTTGTACTGGGCGCCGTTGTGAACCAAGGAACTGTCGATCGGTGCAACGAGCTGATTGAAGATGCAGTGGCGCAGGGAGCCAAGGTTGTCATCGGCGGGAAATCAAATTCGACTTTGATGCGGGCAACGCTGATTGATTATGTCACTCCATCGATGCGGATATTTCGCGAAGAGAGCTTCGGTCCGGTCAAACCTATTCTCCGGGTCGGCAGCGTCGATGAGGCTGTCAACCTCGCCAATGATACTGAATACGGCTTGTCCGCAGCCGTCTTTGGTCGCGACATTGCACGGGCCTGGCAAGTCGCGAACCGCATTGAGTCGGGTATCTGCCACATCAACGGCCCCACCGTGCATGACGAGGCGCAAATGCCGCTTGGTGGTATAAAGGCGTCTGGAATAGGCCGCTTTGGCGGGAAAGCGGGTATCGCTGAGTTCACGGATTTGCGCTGGATCACGATGCAGACACTGGAGCGTCACTATCCGTTCTGAGACACTCAGTTTTCAGGACGACAGCTGTAGCAAGGCCTTGAAGATTTCATGGATTGGCAATACGGGCCTTTGCCAGCGCGGCTCATCAGCATCCACCGACATATCGGATGCTGATGAGCCGCGGACAGATTTCTGAAACCCGCAGGTGAAGCCAAAGAGCTGGCCCGTCCGCTACCCAATGACGAGCTGATTTTGCCGCGCGAATCGTACGGATCCACCATCGCACCCGAGTTGAAAAGCCTCTTGTCGAAATCTGCCATGTCCAAATAGACTTGGCTGTTGGTTTCCACGCGGAACTGAGCCGGTGGGGGTGCGGATAAAAACTTGGACTGATTTATACATTAAGGCCAAGACTTCTTCGATACTCTATCGGACTGCGTGACCCCAGTGATAATTTGATGCGCTTTTCATTGTACCATCGGATGTAGGCATCAACCTCTCTGACGAACTGTTCGATTGTGATGGTCTTCCAGTCTCGGGGGTAGAAGAGTTCCGTTTTCAACCGGCCGAAGATCTTCACAAAGCCGCACGATGCTTCCGGATATGAAGCTGCAGGGTGACGTTAACGTCGCCGCGCTGTCACCGCTTCTTCGCGGGATGATCCTTTCGGCTTCCTACGCCGACAGCCAAGGCGGCATAGGGTTGACAGCGACCGGCACCATGAACCGCAAGTTCGTGCATTGGGCCGCCGTTCACTTCCAGTGGCCGCTAATTCTGAACCTCTACCGAGAGTGGTGCGCTCATCCGCATGGCCCGAATTCCGAGCTTCGCGCCCGTCACGGCGTCTATTCCGATCGGCTCAATCTCCACCCCTGACTCAGCATCAATATAGCGGGCGAGTTCACCGTCGCAGTGACGGTGTGCCCACGCTCCAATCATCATAAGTACTGGTAGGAAATCTCGACCTGCCTCCGTGAGGATGTACTCCTCGCGGGGAGGTCTTTCGGAATAGGACCGTTTTTCAAGCAAGCCAGCTTCCGTCAGCGCCTTGAGGCGCTTCGTGAGTATCGTCGGCGCGATGCCCAGACTCCTCCTGAACTGGTCGAACCGGGTGAAGCCGATATGGGCATCCCGCAGGATGAGAATGCTCCATGCATCTCCGACAGAATCGAGCCCACGGGCGATCGGGCATTTCAGGACAGCACTATTTTCCATTGGTATCCTTTTGATAGTGACACGATATCGAAAAGATAGTAACACGTCGTCAGACGATGATCCATATCAATTGAAAGTTGCCATGAGTATCAAAGACAACGGCGTTGCCCCCGCGACCAACGCTTCCGCGGATATCGGTCCTGTAACAGTCCGGACCTCGGCGAAAACTGGCGACCGCATGGTTGGCACGAGCTGCAAGCAAGTGGACCACACAATGCTCATCTGCGGCGGGACGCTTCAAGTGCCCACTTTCGGCATCTCCCGGATTGCCAGGCGGCACCCGATTTTGTGCACAGAGCACGCAGGCTCATGACTGCGCCGTTCACCAACATGTTTTCCTTTTCACTGCAGCACCAACCGCTATGGAGACATTCCAATGTCAGCAACCAATACCAGCGTGCTTTTCCGACCCTTCACCGTCAAGACCCTTGACCTGAAGAACCGCATTGTCATGGCCCCGATGACGCGTATGTTCGCCTTGGGCGGCGTACCGGCCGAGGCAAATGCCAACTATTACCGGCGCCGCGCGGAAGGACAGGTTGGCCTCATACTTTCGGAGGGCACGGTTATCGACCGGCCGTCATCTCGCAACCACCCCAACATTCCGTTCTTTCATGGAGAGGCGGCGCTGGCGGGCTGGAAAGGTGTCATCGACGCCGTACACGATGCAGGTGGCCGAATGGGGCCGCAAATATGGCACACAGGATCCGTTCGCTACATGGAATGGGAACCGGAATCACCCGTAGAAAGCCCGTCCGGCCTGGAGGCCGTGGGCAAGCTGCGCGGCGAGGCGATGAGCGAGGAAGCTATTGCCGATACGGTCGCAGCCTTCGCCAAAGCCGCAGCCGATGCCAAGCGCCTGGGCTTCGACACAGTCGAAATCCACGGCGCGCATGGCTACCTCATCGATCAGTTTTTCTGGTCAGGCACCAATACGCGTGATGATCGTTATGGTGGTGCGACGATCAGGGAGCGGTCACGGTTCGCTTCCGACGTCGTCGCCGCTATTCGTGGGGCGGTTGGCCCGAACTTTCCGATCATCCTTCGCGTGAGCCAGTGGAAGCAACAGGATTTCACGGTACAGCTCGGCGAGACACCGGCGCTGATGTCCGACTGGCTGCTGCCATTGGTGGAGGCTGGGGTGGATGTCCTCCATTGCTCGCAACGACGGTTCTGGGAATCGGAATTCCCGGAGATCGATGGCGAGAAAGGCCTTAACTTCGCTGGATGGGCCAAAAAACTGACCGGTGCCGCAACGATCAGCGTCGGCTCGGTGGGCCTTGATGGCGACTTCATGAGCGCTTTTGCAGGCCAAGGGGCGGAAACGAAGGGCCTGGAACGCTTGATCGAACGAATGGAGCGGGACGAGTTCGATATGATCGCGGTTGGCCGCGCTCTGATCAGTGATCCCAACTGGCTGGCAAAGATCAAGGAAGCCGATGAAGCAAGCTTGAGACGCTTTGACGCTAAAGACCTTTCCGAACTCGTATGATCCCAATGTCGCGGGTGGAAGTGATGAAAATCTCCTACGCCCGCGGCTAATCTCTGGTCATGCAGGTGTCTGTTGCCGATGGAAGCCGTCGTGCAGGCGACCGCGATCTTGACGGGCGCGAGTATCGGGAGCCTGCACGGATTTATATCACCTCTCAATCCAGGGCCAATGGCCTGCTCCCCGGCCCACCGGATAGCGGATCGCACTGCGAAAGCCCACATTGTCTCCGGATCGCTGAAGGCGTCGACGAGATGCCCTTTTTGGCTGCTTGCCCCGCCGCCGCTACGGCTGCCACCAGCTCCCGATCTGCAAAGTTTGGCGCAGTCCTATGAGGTGATGCCGCATATAGGTGGCTACGGGCTTTGATAGCGGACGTCGTCGTCGCGACAGGAGCGCTTGACGCTAACAGACCCTCTTTTACTACTCGTGGAGACTGGCCAGCTTTCGTGGAAAATTTCAAGCTCGACTATCTGCGCGCTTGTGCGAATTTAATTCATCAGTGAGTTGTCTTTCATGTGACTGGAAACGCCAACTCGGCGTCGGCACAGAGATAGCATAGAGGTCGCCTTGCAGATCAAAGAACGCCGCACCCACGGCAGAGATCCCGGCAGTCTGTTTGTCACTGTCGAAGGCTGTGCTTCTGGTGGCTGTGTCTGTTGTCTGTTCATTCGACTGTCCATGCAAGCGTCTGGTTCGCATCGAAGATGATTGACGGAGTATCCATCACGCGGCCTCGAAAAGTTCTCATAATTTGCCGGTAACAAACTGGGCTTCTCCAGCACCGAAAGACCAATCGTCATCCGTATTTTCCACAAACGACACCATAATATCTGACTGCCGACGTGATGCGAAGGGAGAACCCCATGGCACGTGAACAGATACATGCGCCAGGTTGATCTTCTGGTGCGGACCCTGCCTTTCATCGACCGCCATGAGATCTTCGCCCTGAAGGGCGGTACGGCGATAAATCTCTTTTACCGCAAACACGCCGCGGCTCTCGGTCGACAGCGGTTCTGATCTGCCTCCCAGGCGAGGATCGCGAGACGACCCTAAAAACATCGACGATCCTCGAGCGCACCCCGGAGACCTGCTGCGCAATGGGAGAACATGCTGGAACGCGCGGCGATCCTGACACGGGATACCGAGCCGATCGACACCTTTTATCTGTTCGACAACCCGACCGGAATGCATCGGCATTTATCAGCCGACGCCTGCGGGGCGCTCGTCGAACACAATATTTCCAGGACACGCCCCGTCACGGACGCCGCGGGTATCGAAGGCCGCCCGCCCGAAGTCTCGTTTTGACACGGACTCCGCTGCGTCACCGTCTGTACACCGCGAAATACACCGTGGACGATGTATAGCCTCAACGGTCCTGGAAACTGGATTCCCGGCTCGTGTTCTGGTATCCCGTATGAAGACGTATGGCTGATTTCAGCCGCCAGTTCCCCAGCTGGTTGCACAACGCCCACAAAGGGAACCCCGTTCCTTCCCATTATACGGATATGGACTCCTCGTGAACAGCTATGGGCCGGAGGTTGGGGAAATCAGCCAATACCATGGTGGCTTGTTGCGACGAGATGTTCAGCTCAATGCGGCAGTTCGTTGGAACCTAGGCGGGAACCGCGTGGCTCGGTCTGACAGCAGTGAGGAAGTCTTTGGTTCGTTGCATCTTGGGACGAAGGAAAAGTTCGTCAGGAGGAGCTTGTTCGACTACCACGCCGCCGTCCATAAAGATGATCCGGTCACTAACGCTGCGAGCAAAGCCCATCTCATGCGTGACGATAACCATCGTGACCCCGGTGTGCGCCAACGCTTGGATCACCGATAGAACTTCGCCCACCATTTCCGGGTCGAGCGCCGACGTCGGCTCATCGAAAAGCAATACCTGCGGCTCCATCGCCAACGCACGGGCGATGGCAACACGTTGCTGCTGCCCGCCCGACAGTTGAGAAGGATATTTTGAGGCATGAGCTTCGAGGCCCACTCGCTTCAGCAGGGAGAGCCCCATTTCGTGGGCCTCGGATCGCGGCTTTTTGCGGACACGGATCGGCCCTAGGGCGACATTTTGCAAAGCCGTAAGATGCGGAAACAGGTTGAAACTCTGAAACACCATTCCGAGTTTCGCGTGGGTTTCCGATGCGACTTTCTCAGGTCCAACCGGCGCGCCGTCGACATGGATTTGCCCGCCCTGATATTTCTCCAGCAGGTTGATGCAGCGGATGAGCGTCGACTTACCGGAACCCGACGGACCAATTATACAAACCACTTCGCCCTTCTTCACTTGGAGATCAACATTGTGAAGAACCTCGAACATGCCGTAGGCCTTACGCAAGCCCTCGATCTTGATCATACAATGGACTGGGTCCTGATTGGCAGAGCTTAGAGACATCAATCACCTTCCTTGACTCAGCCCGCGGTGTTCAAACCGGCTGACAATTTTTACCAGCGGCAGTAGCAACGCCAGGTAGAGCAGTGCTGCGCCGACGAGGGGAGACGGATTGGCGGCGAGCGATTGGGCCTGGGTAGCCTGCTTGAGAAGATCTGGCATCGCCACGACCGATGCGAGGGCGGTGTCTTTCAAGACGCTGATCGCGTTGCCGGTGAGAGGCGGAATGACCAGCCGGAACGCCTGGGGGATGACGACATCCCGCATCGTGTCGAAGAAGCCGAGACCGATGGCTTGCGCTGCTTCAAACTGCCCCTTCGGGATGGATTGAAAGCCCGCGCGAAATATCTCGGCGGCGTATGCCGCCGCTACGAGCGAAAGCGCTGTCGCAGCTGAAGAAAACGACGACAAGCGAACTCCGAGAAACGGGAGTGCGTAGTATATGAGGACCAGCAGGACCAGAAGCGGGATCGATCTGAATACGTCGATGTAGAAGGCGATCGCGATACGGACTGGCGCGACGGCGTAGAGGCGAAGAAGAGCAAACGTAAGCCCCAGAAAAGAGCTTACGATCGCACATACGACGCCCAGCACGACGGTCACAACCAGACCCGACAACAGCGCAGGCAGGCTGTTGCGCAGGACGTCGATATTGAAAAACGTCTGAACAATATCCATCGTCAGATCACTTGGCGACGGGTAGAGGTTTCACAACGACCGTCGACGAGTCCTTCGCTGGATCGGTTCCGAACCATTTCTTGTGAAGGCCAGCGAGGAAACCATCCTGCTTCATCTGGGAAATCACATCGTTTATCGATGCGATGTCCGCGAAGCTCTTGTTGAAAATAAGGGAGTACTGCTCGCCGGTCGGTACGCGATCCACGATGTGGAATTGCGGCTTGTCCTTGATGTAGAAAGCGATCGCGGGCATGTCGGCGATGAATGCGTCTACGCGTCCCGCCTGCAAATCCAGGATTGCGGGACCCATGGAGTCGTAGCGACTGATGCTTTCGAAAGCGTACTTCTCCTCGTTCTTCGTCGCCCAGATATCGGATGTCGCGGCGGATTCGACAGCCACGCGAGCCCCTTTGATTCCGTCGAGGTTAGTCACAGAACTGGAAGCCAGCGTCGTGACGGATTGATCGGCGTCAAAGTAGGGTTGTGCAAAAGCCAGCGACTTAAGCCGTTCATCTGTGATGGTCATCGACGCGATACCGATCTGAATGCGATCCGACAAAAGCGCGGGGATCAACCCCTCGAATGGCAGGTTCTGTATATCGATGGTACGGTTAAGCCGCTTTCCAAGCTCCTGCACGAGTTCGACCTCGAAGCCGGCGTAACTTCCATCCCTCTCCGCAAACTCCCAAGGCACGTTTCCTATATTGGCGCCGATCGTCCAATCGGCCGCGAACGCCTGGGAATTGGCCCATGTGGTGATACCGAGCGCCAATACGATCACACCGCGACACATATTTTTCAAAGCAAGTCTGTTCAGCATCCTTAAGTTCCCCTTTTTGCACTGCTGGGTGCGGTTCGTGTTCAAGTGGACATAAGGATAGCGCCAAGTAAATTTTGATTTTTCGTCGGATACATCGAATAAACTCGATGTTGCCTCCAAGAGCCGAGCCGTACCTTGATTGTAAGCGTGCCATAGACGGCTTCAGAGCCGCAACCTACCCCTGCCTCCGAGCCACTATATTCGAGGTAGGGCCCGGCCATTCAGATCCTCGATCACGTTTAGATCGATGCTTTTCAAAGTAACACGCGAAAATTTCAAATTTACAAGGCACCGACGCCGCAGGATACCTGTTCTCAGAAACGCGAAACGGCGCCCAAGGCACTCAATGCCACCGTCGGGGAACCCATCAACGCATCGTTCGCGCGACTAAATTTTCAGTTTGAATGCAAAGATAAGGACCGCACCCGCGTTATGACCCTACCTCATTTTCGTTCCCCCGCGCTTCCAAATCTCGATGCGCCGAGATATGCCGAGATTGCAACTTTCCTGCGCGCGCCTCTCGCGACAGATTTGCAGGAAGTCGACCTCGGACTGATCGGCATCCCATACGACGGCGGCCTGACCAATCGATCCGGCGCCCGGCACGGGCCTCGTGAGGTCCGCAATCAATCATCCCTTACTCGAAAGTTCCACCATGTGTCGCGGAAGAATCCGTTCGACATGTGCCGCATCGCCGATCTGGGCGACGTTCCCATGACGAAGGCATTAAGCGTAGAAGGCGCTCATGACGACATCAGCGCCTTGTACGATCTCGTGCACGCTGCAAAAATTATCCCGCTCTCCGTGGGCGGCGACCATTCTGTCACCTATCCCATTTTCAGGTCTATCGCCCGTGACCGCCAGATTGGAATGGTTCATATCGATGCGCATATGGACCTCTGGGACGAATTCCAGGGTTCCAAGTTCAGCCACGGTTCGCCATTCCGTCGGGCCATCGAGGACGGTCTTCTCGACCCCAAGCGCGTGGTACAGATCGGCATCCGCGGGGCGCAGAACAACGAGGCGGGGTGGCAGTATGCAGAAGACCACGGCGTGACGGTGATGTTCATTGAAGAGGTCAATGAACTCGGTATCGAGAAAGTCCTCGAGAAAGCGCGCTCTGTAGTCGGCGATGGCGAAACCTATCTGTCATTCGACATCGACAGCGTTGACCCGGTTTTTGCACCTGGCACCGGAACACCGGAAATCGGCGGCCTGACAACTATCCAGGCCCAGGCCCTGATCCGCGGTCTCGATGGCCTCAATCTCGTAGGTGCCGACCTTGTCGAGATCTCCCCGCCCTTCGATCAGACCGGCGGCACGTCCCTGGTGGGCGCATCCCTGATGTATGAGATGGCTTGCATTCTCGCCAACTGCATAGCCAATCGCAACACGCGTTGAAATATCGATCAGTGAGATATCGGGGGAAACAGACCACATGATGAGCTCCACACCGCAACTCGCAATTGACAATGTAAGGGGCCATTTCCATGGCCTCGATCAAGATTGGGTCCTCATGGACAACGCCGGCGGATCGCAAATCCTTAAGTCGGGCGTGGACCGTATCAATGAGTTCTTCCGCATAGCCTATGTGCAACATGGTGGAAGTTACGCGATGTCCGAGCAGGCTGAACGGCGTCTTTGGAACGCGCGTGAGGCCATGGCGCTAATGGTCAACGCCCGCATCCCGGAGGAAATTCTTTTCGCAGGCTCGTCGACCGTGGCACTCAGCAATCTCGCACACGGTCTGCGGAGGAGCTTTTTGCCTGGTGATGAAATCATCCTCACGAGCGGTGATCACGAAAGCAATGCAACCTGTTGGGAGCGTCTGAAGGAATTCGGTGTGATCATCAAAACGTGGTCGTTCGATCGCGAGACAACCGAATTCGATCTCGATGACCTCAAAGCTCTGCTGAGCAGCAGGACGCGTCTCGTCTGTGTCCATCACGCCTCCAATATCCTTGGCTTGACGAATCCGGTGCGGGAGATTGCAGATATCGTTCACTCTGTGGGCGCCAAGCTCTGCGTTGACGGCGTGGCATTTGCTCCTCACCGCGCCGTCGACGTGCAGGCGCTCGATGCCGATTATTATGTCTTCAGCGCCTACAAGGCGTATGGCCCTCACTGCTCCGTGCTGTATGGCAAGTACGATCTGCTTCTGGAATTAGATTCCATTTATCACCACTACTACGGGAAGTCGGACCTTCCATTCAAATTGGAGCCAGGCGACCCCAATTATGAACTGACGGCGTCACTGCCTGCTATTCCCGAGTATCTGTGCTCGCTTTCGGAGAACCGGACGAAAGCGCTAAGCAGAGATTCGCTGGAGAAAGGCTTCGACGCGATCACTGCCCATGAGAATGATTTGCTGAACAGGCTGTTGGCATTTCTCACCGCACTTCCCGATGTTCAGGTGATTGGTACGCAACGGAATCAGGATTCTCTTCGGCTGCCCATAGTCGCTTTCCGGGTAAGGGACGTTCACGCGGAGCAGGTCTGCCTGGCGATGGACAAGCATCGCATTGCGATACGATGGGGCAAATTCGCCGCCAATCGAATCTTTGATCGCCTCAACATCAACGATAATGGCGGGATCGTTCGTGTATCGTTTGCTCATTACAACACACTTGAAGAGGTCGATCGTCTGACCGCTGCACTCGCCAACGTCTTGGGAGAGCTGCGAGGCCGGTAGCAGTGTTGGCGCCAGCTCTTTCCGACCTCCCTCAATGGATGTCATAGGTCTTCCCAGTGACAGAGCCGCCTTCGATGGGGCTGTCGTTGAGCGTGTCGTTTTGCACTGAAGCCGGCCTGTACCAGGGCGCCGGATTCTCTGCCGTTATCTGTGGACCAGGCTCCATCACACACGCTCACCACCAGACGAATTCATCGCGATTGCAGACTGGAGGGTTGCGAGACGATACTCGCCAATGTGACCTGCCACTGAGAATTTCCTCCAGAATGGATTAGAGTCCGGACCATTGAGGACGGACATATGAAGAAGCAGAGATTTACGGAAGAGCAGATTATTGCGGTGCTGAAGGAACAGGAGGCGGGTGCGAAGGCAGCCGATCTCTGCCGCAAGCACGGGATTTCAGAAGCAACGTTTTATAATTGGAAAGCCAAATACGGCGGCATGGAAGTCTCCGAAGCGAAGCGTCTGAAGGCGCTTGAGGACGAGAATGCGAGGCTAAAGAAGTTGCTGGCCGAGCAGATGCTTGATGCAGCCGCGCTCCGCGAGCTTCTTGCAAAAAAATGGTAGGGCCTGCCGCCCAGCGTGACGCCGTCACGCATCTGAAGGCCGTCATGGGTCTTTCGGAGCGGCGGGCCTGCCAGATTATATCCGCCGACCGCAAGATGATCCGTTACCGGTCAAGCCGACCGCCGGAGGTTGAACTGCGGACGAAGCTGCGCGACCTCGCCAATGAGCGGCGTCGTTTCGGCTACCGTCGGCTGTTTGTCCTGCTTCGGCGGGACGGAGAGCCGTCCGGGGTCAATCGCATCTACCGGCTCTATCGCGAGGAAGGTCTTTCCGTTCGCAAGCGGAAAGCCAGGCGGCGTGCGGTCGGCACACGTGCGCCGATCCTGGTTGAAGCGAAGGCCAATGCCCGCTGGTCGCTGGACTTCGTGCATGACCAGTTCGCCTGCGGCAGACGCTTCCGCGTGCTCAACATTGTCGATGACGTGACGCGCGAATGCCTGGCAGCGGTCCCGGACACGTCGATCTCTGGTCGACGTGTCGCCCGAGAACTGACGACGCTGATCGAACGACGCGGCAAGCCCGGAATGATTGTCTCCGACAACGGCACCGAACTAACGTCGAATGCCATCCTCGCCTGGTCGAGGGATCACAAGGTCGAGTGGCACTATATCGCGCCGGGGAGGCCAATGCAGAACGGCTATGTCGAGAGTTTCAACGGCCGGATGCGCGACGAGTTGCTCAACGAGAGCCTCTTCTTCGGCCTCGATCATGCCCGCAGCGCCATTGCTGAATGGGCTGACGACTATAACCATTTCCGGCCACACTCGTCGCTCGGATACCAGACCCCGGCAGGCTACGCCGGGATCATCGCCGCAACCGGCTCCAACGCTGCGCAAGATGAAAGCTTCGCGTTTCCGCCGGTTGCTCCCACCGCGCCATTTGGCGTATTCAAACCCGCCGAGGCTCTAATCGCAGCCGGATGAAACTTCAGTGGCAGGTCAAATGCAGTAAAAGCCCGCCTGGCGGCCTGGATGTCTTCATGTTTTGACGGAAGCGTAGCCCGCATCTGAGAAGTAATTGACGCATTCCTCTGGCTAATGGTGTCGGTGAGCAGGGTCGCGTAATGGATGCTGGCCTCCATTCCAGCGTCCGTCATGAACCACAAATCTGCCGATTTGGGAATCCCGCACCGGTTCCGATAAGCAATGATCCGCTCCAGGCTTCGTGGACGAGGCAGGGGCTCCGGCGATTCCTTGCCGCACACGATTGCTACGGTAACCTTTCGATGCGCAGGTTATCCTGAGCGCGCGCATGAGCGGCGATTTCTTCCATGGGAGCGATCCAGACGTCACCTCGATCCAGGATGGCCTTAAGCTGCTTTTCCATCAGCCTCCAGCGCGCAAGCCTTCCCGTCAGAAATGGATGAAGTACAGGCATCCAGAAACCACCGACTTCGTAGGCGGCGTCGAGTTCTTCGAAAAAGTTAGCCATCCCCGCGCTCGGGCTTCGGACAGGCATGACGTAATGCTGTTCCTCCATGTGAGCAAATGGTGGCCAATCGTCGGTGCCCCAGTGAGCTGGTATCTCGATCAGTGACCCGCGCTCAGTTTGAACACTGTAGGGCAGGTCGTCGGCCATCATTGAGCTGTCGTAGACAAATTCTTCGCGGATCAATCGGTCTACGATCGCCGGCGTAATGCCATATATCGGGGCGCGATATCCCCGCGGCTTGCGTCCCGTCAGCCGAACGTGGGTCTCAAGGGCCCGGCCGAACAACTCCTCTTCTCTTTCATCCGAATGGTCCAGAGGACTCTCATGTGCCCACGAGTGGTGACCAATCTCATGCCCGCCGGCAAGGATCGCCTCTACCATACCTTCGTTGTCGGCCATCACCTGCCCCGGAATGAAGAAGGTCTGCCGGAGGCCGAGTCGGCGGTAGGTGTCCAGAATCCTCGGAACGGCAACCGTTGGCTCATAGCGAGCCGACGAAAGAGCCGATAGCCGGCGGTCGGCGTCGTCCGGGCGCGCAAGCCGCAAAAGCGTGTCAGCATCGATGTCAACGGTGACCGATGCGCCAAGAGTCTTTCCATCAGGCCAGACGATACAATTCGAAGGCATTCTCTCTCCTCATGCTGGCGGAGTTTTTCTAGGCCGGACGGTGATCAGACCTTCCAGGACAAGGTAGCGTTCAACCTCTTCAAGCCAAGGGCGGCAACTAGCAATGCCCCCTCGATACTTGGAACCATCAAAGCCACTTAGGCCGTTGGAGTAAATTGGATTTTCTAGTATTGGATATCGATATTTGTCGAAGTATCGCGGGAGAGGACATGCGCAGACTTGATAATATTGATATCCGGCTCTTAAGAGTTTTTACCGCTTTGGCGGATGCAGACGGCTTCGCGGAGGCGCAGATTGCGCTTAATCTATCACAATCGACACTGAGCACGCACCTCGCGGATCTCGAAAAGCGTCTCGGCGGGCGCCTTTGCGATCGCGGACGCCAGCAGTTCAAGCTTACCGAACTGGGACGGGCGACGTATGAAGCGTCAATGAAACTCTTTCGCGACCTGGAGGAGTTTAATCGGAGCGTCAGCCTTGCCAACGGCAATCTTGCTGGGCGGCTTAGGCTTGGCGTGTGCGATGGTATCTTCAGCACACCCCAACTTTCGATCAGTCGCGCAATATCGGAGTTCCTGCCGGTCGACTCCGAGATCTTTATCGATCTCGTGCTGGGAACTGCACCGGATTTAGAGCAAAGGATTGCAGACGGGGAACGCGATATTGTGATCGGCCCTCTCTCACAACGCGTGTCGGGCGTGGAATATGTCGACTACTACGCTGAACCTCACAACCTGTATTGTGGAAGGGGCCATCGCCTGTTCACATTACCCGATGATCAGATCGACCGTAAGGATGTTGAAGCGGCCAGATTCTCGGTTCGTCGCTACAGACACTTCGATGATCTTTACTACTTTGGTCACTCAAGGGCCGGTGCCTCCATCGAGGCTATGGAGGCGCAGCTCATGCTGATCCTTTCGGGGCGCTTTATAGGATTTCTTCCCTCCCAACTCGCCGAACTGTGGGTAGCAAAGGGGGAATTGCGCCCAATCCTGGAAAAGACACACAGCTTTGATTCAACGCACACCATCGCATATCGACGCCGGTTGGTTGAGGCAACGCTTGTCGATAGCTTCCTCGAGGTGTTGATCAGGATTAGGGACGAAATAGCAAACGATACAGCCAGTACCCGCCGTCAATGGAAGTGATGAACCGGCAGGTAAGGCCGCAGAAATGGGCGAAGGCCGGGTGCGGTCCTCACACTTTTGGGCAAGGGCTTCCGTTGGCGGCGATGGGTTGCAACGAGGCCTGCGCTGCAAAATCGACAATCACCCTCGTCTCGGTTTGGTCGCCAATACATTTCAGAGCGAAAAACTTGAATGGATTAGCTGCACGCACGCCTAGGTTCAGGACCTATTAATTTGGATTGAGATGTGATTCTCATGTCCGTTTTCAACAATCCAGGCTTGAGATTTCATCTCGCGTTTCAGCGTTTTGGGATTATGTACTGCCTACTGCAGGACGCAGCGGCAAGGTGTGGTGGCCAAGGTCGAGCAGTTCGAGGACCTGGCTATCCCGGTCTACACAGCACCTGCCGACTGCCATTGAAGGACAAGAAGGCGGATGACCATGAGCCGCCAACGTTTTCGATGAATCTGATTTATCGCTCAGTCGACGAGTTCGCGCGCTGATATGGCGAGACGGCGTTTCGCGGGGATGATCTAGCGGACAAGTTCAAGTTCCTCACGCACGATCCGGTTGCCAGTGTCATGGAGGCGGCGCATCGGGGATGGATTGTTGAGGTAAGCGTCCAGCTATGGAACCAACTGTCAGAACCATCCGTTGGCCGGAGGTTCATGCTGTATCCATCCGAGGTGGGCCGCAGGACTTAATGGGGTTCGCGTGGTAACGTCGGGTTCATGGAGATCGATGAGGACAAGATCGACGATGCCGTTTTGGCGCTGTTGTGGCTAACGCTGCATAACGAGCGTTGTGCCTGGAAGGGCTTTGACTGGGCAACGACGGATCGCTTGCATCAGAAGGGCATGATCGGCGACCCGGTGAACAAGTCGAAGTCGCTGGTGCTGACGGACGAGGGTCTGCGGCGGTCGGAGGAGCTGTTTCGGACGCTGTTTACGCGGCAACCGATATCGCCACCGCCTTGATCCTCTTCCATTCCCAAGGCAAGAGCTCACGCAGGCGGGAGACGGGAAGATCTGCGATGCGCGTCAGCACATCTGCGAGCCAAGCCTTCGGGTCGATGTCGTTGAGGCGGGCCGTCGTAATAAGGGTCAGCATGATGGCCGCCCGGTCGGCGCCCCGCTCGGATCCGGCGAAGCTCCAGTTTTTTCTTCCACATGCAACCCCGCGCAGGGCTCTTTCCGCCGCGTTATTCGTCATGCAGATCCTGCCGTCGTCGGCGTATCTGGCAAAGTCGGCCCAGCGCGACAGCATATAGTTGATGGGTTCAATCACCGGTGAGGATCGCGACAGGCCTTCGAGTTCCAGCCTGAACCAAGCCTCCAGTTCGTCGAGCAGCGGCTTGCTCTTTTCCTGGCGCACGGCAAGGCGCTCTTCGGCGCTTTTGCCGTTGATGTCGCGCTCGATGTCAAACAGCGCATCGATGCGTTTGACCGCTTCCAGCGCCGTCGCAGAGACAGGCCTCAAGCCCTTGCCCCGCCGGGCACTGCGAGAGACATCGGCCAGCTCGAAGAACTTTCGCCGCGCATGGGCAAAACAGAAGGCTGGCGTTACCGGGATTTGTTTCCTGCTCCGGTCGAAGAGCGGATTGAAGCCATTGTAGCAATCGGCCTGCAGGATGCCGGTGAACTCGGCCAAATGTCGTTGCGGATGTTCGCCACGCCGGTCGCTGGAGGCGTAGAAGACGGCAGCCGGCGGCGACTGCCCGCCAAATGGCCGGTCGTCGCAAACGTAAGTCCATATGCGGCCGGTAATGCACTGCCCCTTGGCCAGGATCGGGATGGTGGTGTCATCGCCGTGGAGGCGCTCGGCCGCAAACACGTGGGTTTCGATCATATCGAAGAGTGGCTTGACGGCGGCGCTGACGTAGCCAACCTGGTCGGCGAGCGTCTGGGTTGACAGATCAATCCCCTCGCTGCGGAACCGGCGACTTTGGCGGTTCAGGGGCTGATGCTCGGAGAATTTGTCGAAGACGATCGTGGAAAGAAGGTTGGGGCCAAGGAAGCCGCGCGACGTGGCATGGAAAGGCGCCGGCGCCTGGCTGATGCAGCCACAGTCCCGGCAGGTAAATTTCTCCCGGACGGTTTCGACGATCTTGAAGCGGCGCGGGACCTCCTCCAGCGTCTCGGTAGTATCCTCACCAAGCTTCGACAGACGCTCGCTGCCACAATGGGTGCAGGCGGTCGGCGCGTCGACGACGAGACGTTCGCGCTCAATATTTTCTGGCCAGGGTTTGCGCACCGGGCGCTTGCGGGTGAAGGCACGAACGGTCTGTGTTTTCGCTGAGGCCGCCTCTGACGCAAGCTCATCCTCGGTCGCATCAGCGACCAGTTCCTCAAGCTGCAATTCCATCTGGTCGATCAGCCGCTGGGTGCGCTCCCGGCTCGGACCGTGTTTGTCGCGCTCCAACTTGGCGATCAGCAATTGCAGATGGGCGTTGAGCGCCTCAATGCCGGAAAGTTTTGCTTTTGCACTGCTCGCTTCAGCCTCAGCGCGTATCCGCGCCTCGCGTTCCGCCAGCAACGCGGCGTGGGCGCTGGCAAGATCGTCCGGCAGTGAGAGAGGCGGTAACGACATGCTGTCATAGAAGCATATTTATCCAACAAATTCAATGCAAAAGACGTTCAAACCCGCGTCGGGCGCCAGGTTTCCTGAGGGGCTCGCCAGTCAATTCCGGACAGCAAATAAGAAAGCTGCGCCGGCGTGATTGCCA
The DNA here is from genome assembly GCF_001679785.1 of Rhizobium leguminosarum. Lineage (NCBI taxonomy): Bacteria > Pseudomonadati > Pseudomonadota > Alphaproteobacteria > Hyphomicrobiales > Rhizobiaceae > Rhizobium > Rhizobium leguminosarum. The sequence continues at coordinate 222,451 of NZ_CP016288.1, read as the reverse complement.
CCGCGCCGCCCTCTACATTCGGCCAGATAAACCGGCCGCGTTCCAATTTTTTCGTGAACAGGCATGCGCCCTGGCCATCATGCCAGATCAATTTTACCAGATCACCTCGGCGGCCCCGGAAGCAGAACAGATGACCGCCCAGCGGGTCATGCTTCAACACTTCCTGCACCCGAAGGGCTAGCGAAGGAAAGCCGCACCGCATGTCTGTATGTCCGGTCGACAACCAAACCTTGACACCCGTTCCCATCGGAAACGGGTTCATCGCAACGTCTCCAGACCCCGCATAATCCGCAGCAGGACGTCCACGTCGACATCCCGACCGACGATCACACGCCGGTCGTTCGCACTCACCACCTCCATGCGACCGTGGTCGCTGACAGGCGGCGGCACAGCGACAGTCGCCGCAGGTGGCGTGTTCGCAACAACCGGCTCGGCAACGACGATCGCTGGAACAAACCCGTTTGTCGAGCGGTGGACAAGCCGTCCTTCCCGGGCGGCCCTGCGCCAGGCATTCAACTGCCAGCGCGTGATCCCATGACGCTGCGCCGTGGCCGTCACCTGCCGCGGGCCGTTATAACTCTCAGCCACAATCGCTAGCTTCCCTTCATCCGTGAAACGCCGGCGACGCCCGCTATCGACAATCTCCATCCGGCTAAAATGCCCGGTGAGATCATTCATCAAGTCCATGTGTGAAGCACCGTCTATATTGCCGTCTATATAGACAGAGCATCCACACTCTCACTCACTCCACAATGCGGCCCAACTCGGATGCGTACTATCCACTCCGGCGGAAACTCTCTCCTTTACCTCCCAGGACCAACGATCACGCTCGACCCGGACCCGGTATCCCAAGCTCAGATGGTCGGAGTGCTGAAGGCCTTCGGTGCGCCACATGCATATGTGTTCGATGAATCAGGCGGCGGCGACACCGCATTAATTGCTGCGTGCCGCCGGCTCGGCGTCAAACGCATGGGAAGTGAAATCGGCGGGGGGGGTATCACCTCGCGAGGCAACATAGCCATGACCGAGCACGGCATTCTGCGGGTCCTCGTCCATCTGGGAGCGCTGTCGTCCGATTGGATTGCTGAACTGCCCGACGCTCACCAGTCGAACTTCATCCGTCGAGCAGGTGCTCGCAGTGACCACTACATCTATGCCGACGAGAACGGCGTTTTCGAACCCTTTGTCGAACTCGGCGATACCGTCGAAGCAAATCAGGCGGTAGGTCAGATCCTTTTCCCTGAAACACCGTGGCGCGCGCCGACTACCTGTACCAGTAAAACGTCCGGTATCATCATATGCAGAAGGGCGAAGGGACGAACGGCCCGAGGTGACGGCGTCATCGTATTGGGTGAATTACTGCAGGCCCCATAAGTGTGATCTATATAAGAACTTTCTGAACAGATTTGCCTGGCGCAACTCGCCTGAACCTTGCGATCTCTTCATAGCTTCGGGGACAACGCTTCGACCGAAGCGGTTGTTCGAAGCACATATCACTTGAGACTGCGGGGCGCCACCCGTGTGCGGTCAGTTGGATCGTTTGTGAGATGGACGCCAAGGAGAAACGGGGAAGAGAACGAGAATGAAATTCGTCGCAGGCCTGCCGTCCCGCCACTGCTAACGCTCAAGCGCGTCCTGCACACCCTCCGGCCCCTCGCCGATCGCACGGCGATTCGGCCGCAGTTGGGCCGCAGCCACTTGGTCATGAAATACTCTCTTCCGTCACGGCCGGGCGCGCCCGCGTCACGGCGTGAACATTCACATAGGACATCAAAGCCTGCATCGTTTTCGCCGCGACCATTTCGTGCGGGCCGCCGTCCGACACTACCGTCACGTCGGCTAGAGCATAAGTTGGGTAACGGTCATCGATCAATTTGCGCAGGGCGCCTTGGGGATCGGGCGTTTGCAGCAGCGGCCGGTTGGCGCGCCGGCGCACGCGGCGGATCAATACTTCAAAATCGGCTTTCAGCCATATCGACACCCCCTGCTCCGCAATCTGCGCACGGGTCTCGGCATTCATGAAGGCGCCGCCGCCGGTCGCCACCACTTTCGGCCCTTCGGCCAGGAACCGCGCGAGCACGCGCCGCTCGCCGTCGCGAAAATAGCGCTCGCCGTGCCGGGCAAAGATTTGCGGGATCGTCATGCGATGCGCCGCTTCGATTTCGGCATCAGCATCGGCAAAATCGAGCCCGAGTCGCGCCGCAAGCGGCCGGCCGGCCGGCCGACGTCTTGCCTGAGCCCATCATACCGATGAGCACAACGCAGCGTCCACCGAGAGCGGCGAGCAGAGCCGGTTCCGGCTGAGGATTGAGAGACATGTTCATGGCGCCCACTACGAAATTGCTACATAATCTATTGATATAATTCGAAGCTGCGGAGCGCCACGGCTGTGCCCTCACGACCGATAGCGTTCCGCTGTTCAAACGCCCCTTGCCATTCCAAGTCTTTGCGCAACCTGTGTTAGCATCGCATGAGCTGGCGAAGACGCCGAGTCCGGATCGGTATCACCGTCTTGCCGGCCATTAGTCGTGTCGCCTGCGTCAATCTGAAACTCCGACACAATCCCGCGCAACCGTTTTGCCTCGGCGGCAAGCGCCGCACTCGCAGCCGTGGATTCCTCGGCCATCGCAGCATTTTGCTGCGTAACCTGATCCATCTGATTAACTGTCCGGTTGACCTCAGAAAGGGTTACGGACTGCTCGTTGGAAGCGGCCGTGACGGCATCAAGCTGAGTGTTGATCAGCACTATCTGTTCCTCGATGATCTTGAGCGTGTCGCCGGTATCGCGGACCAGTTTGACACCATTGCTGACCTCATCGACCGAATTGAGGATCAGATCCTTGATCTCTTTTGCGGCGTGCGCGGAGCGTTGAGCAAGCTCCCGCACCTCTTGGGCAACAACTGCAAAACCTTTTCCGGCCTCGCCCGACCGTGCGGCCTCGACGCCTGCGTTGAGCGCCAGGAGATTTGTCTGAAACGCGATTTCGTCGATGACACCGACATTACTCGAGATTTGTGAGGATGACCGTTCGATGCGTTGCATCGCCGCGACCGCGCTGGAGACCACTTCACCGGAATGGCGCGCCGACTTGTTCGCCTCGATGGCAACGTGTCGAGCCTCGGCTGTGCGCGTGCTGGAGCTGGCGACGTTTTGGGTAATCTGATCCAGAGCGGCGGCGGTCTGCTCCAGGGAAGCGGCCCGATGCTCTGTGCGGCGAGACAGGTCCTGCGCACTCAAACTGATTTCCTGCGCGCCATCATCGATCGATCCGGTGGCGTTGGACACAGCTTTCAAGCTTTCCGCGAGTTGAACAACAGCAGCGTTGAAGTTTGCGCGCAACGGTTCGAAGTCCTCGGCAAAATTGTCGTCGAGCCTGAACACGAGGTTGCCGCCGGCGAGATGTTTCAAGCCCTCTGCCAACCCGGACGTGGCCTCAGCCATATCCTGCGCCCGCTGACGCTCCGCCCCAGCGACACGGGCACGTTCAAGTTCACTCACGCCGCGAGTGGTCTCCACATCCTTTTCAAGGTCCCGCGCCCTTAACTCGTTATCTTTGAAGACCTGTACAGCCCGGGCCATCGATCCGATCTCATCGCGACGAATCGTTCCCTCGACGGTCGACGTGAGATCGCCATCTGCGATTACCTTCATTGTCGAAACCATCTGCTTGATCGGTTTGACCAACCACGAGCGAATTGCGAGAAAACCGAAGCAGGATATGGCGAGGAGTGCAACGATAGCTGCTCCCAGACTCAGCACTGACGTGTCACGGACAACGCGTGAAACATCAGCACGCTTGTGGTCTGCGCCGGAGGCAAGTTGTTCTGTCACGGATGTGAATCTTGGCGAGATGGCAGCAAAGGCGGGCTGGCACAAAGTGAGATAGAGTTGCTGCACCATGGCAAGCTCGGCTTCACTGGTCGCACTGCGCGCCACTGCGATTGCTGCACCACACGTATCGGTCAGTACAGAGAATCCATCCGCCTTCAACTTTGGGAGTTCGCTCTGCTCCGGAACCGCAGCGATCGCCAGATCCATGAACCTGACGAAGTTTCCTCGAGCGTCATTCAGGCCAGCTTCTGCGCGCGCCCTCGCCTCTTTTGACCGCGTCATCACCATGTCGCTGATGCTGGCACGCGCTGTTTCAAGACTTCGGTTCGACTGTGTCAAGCGAAGCGCTGCAGATGCATCTCTGTCGAGAAGCGCCTGGTAGCTGTCGTTTACCTTCAGCATCTGCCTGCTCTGGTAGACCGTCAGACCGAACGCCGTGACACCAAAGACGGCCATGATGACAAAGAACTTTCCGACAATGGAAACGTGTTTCACAAGCCACTCCTCTAACCCGCATCTCTCAGTGCGCCCCGACGGCGCGTAACACCAGTGGAGGAAGGTTCCACCCAGATAATTGTCGATAGGTCTGGTAGCTGACGAGCGGCTTGGCAGGGTAACCGGCCGGGCCGAAGCCTCGTGACAAAGGCCGCCTTGGGCGGTTGAGCAATCCAGTGGGCCGTAACGAGTGTGAAGCCTGAGCAGGCCTCGAAAGTGAAGATGCGGATGCCGACCCTCCTGAGATTAGGGGAAGGCAGCACGAGCGGGGAAGAAATCGACGAGCGCACCCGCTCGATTCGCCGGGGTAGTGGGCACGGCACGCTGGAAAGGTGGTGCGGGTAATCGGGGGAGACCCGTCCCGGGCGAGGGTAGCGGCCTCAACGGCGTGCTTGGCACGCCGGTCTGGAGCGGGAGTCGGACAGGGTCATACTACTGCTGAGGCCGGGTAATGCCGGTGGAGGGAAGGCCCCTGACTTCTGGTGTGCTTTTGACGATGATGAGGTGGAGGTGATTGGCGATGAGCCTGCAAACGCCTGATAAGATCCGGACTCTTCAGAGGAAGCTGTATCGTAAAGCGAAGGCGGAGCCTGCCTTCCGCTTTTACGCTCTCTACGACAAGATCTGTCGCGACGACATTCTGTACCATGCCTATCGGCTAGCCCGCTCCAATGCTGGTTCGCCGGGCGTCGACGGCGTGACGTTCGCGCGGATCGAGGCGGCGGGAGCGCAGGAGTGGCTGGCGGGACTGCGCGAGGAACTCGTTTCGAAAACGTATCGGCCCCAACTGGTACGACGGGTCATGCTACCAAAGCCTGGAGGTGGAGAAAGGCCGCTCGGTATTCCGACTATTCGGGATCGTGTCGTCCAGACTGCCGCCAAGCTGGTGCTTGAACCGATCTTCGAGGCGGATTTCGAGGATAGCGCCTATGGCTATCGCCCCAATCGGGGTGGTGGTCAGGCGGTCAAGGAGGTGCACCGGCTAATATGCCGGGGTTACACCGATGTGGTCGACGCTGATTTGTCGGGATATTTCGACTCGATTCCGCACGCGGACCTTCTACGATCCGTGGCCCGCAGGGTCGTCGACAGGCATGTGCTGCATCTTATCAAGATGTGGCTGAAAGCGCCTGTTGAAGAACGGGATGGCGACGGCAAGCGGCGCATGAGTGGTGGTCGCAACGCAACGAGCGGAACGCCTCAGGGCGGTGTCGCGAGTCCGATGCTGGCCAACATCTACATGAACCGTTTCCTGAAGCATTGGCGGCAGACCGCACGGGGAGAAGCGTTCCAAGCCCACGTCGTTTCCTACGCCGACGACTTCGTCATCCTCAGCCGTGGTTATGCGGAAGAGGCTCTGTCGTGGACGCGGCTGGTTATGGCGAAGCTCGGGCTCACCCTCAATGAGGCGAAAACCTCGGTGAGGAATGCACGACAGGAGCATTTCGACTTCCTTGGCTATAGCTTTGGCCCCGAGCATTTTCGCAAGGATGGTCATTGGTATCTGGGCGCAAGCCCATCTCGGAAAAGTGTCCAGCGGCTCAAGAAAAAGGTGAGCGATTTGCTCGTGCCCGGTGAGATGGGGACATGGCCCGACGTGCGGAACCGGCTCAACCGCCTTTTGCGCGGCTGGTCGACCTACTTCGGTTATGGCTCCCGCCTTCCGGCATATCGGGCGGTCGACAACCATGTTTACGAGCGTGTGCGAAACTTCCTCACGCGGCGGCACAAGGTGGCAGGGCGCGGGTCGCACCGTTTCTCCGATGACTATGTCTTTGGAGAGGGCGGTGTGCTGCGCCTTCGACGCGTCCACATCGGGCCACCTCCGAGAGCTATGCGGTGAAGCCAGTCGGAAAGCCGGATGCCGGAAATCGGCACGTCCGGTTTGACGAGCGGGGACAGGAAACGGGACTCATGTCACCGCGCCTGTCCTCGACTCTACCAGCGCCTGTGGCGTTGGTTGACGTTGGGCTGTTGGCGGCGGTCGGGGCTGGGCTCCCCGCCGAGGACGCGGGCGGCCGTCGCCGCGATGTTGGGCGTTTTGTCTGGTCCGGCGATGTATCCTCTGTCGTTGGCGGGAAGGGCTCGGGTCCGGCGGCATCATCGGGCCGCGGCGCATATTCGGGCGTGAGCCAGGGCAAATTCCTCGGCATATGGGCAGGCCGAAGCCATCGCCACCTTGATGCGGCGGACCGAGATGCGGACCTGGGCGCCGATCTTCAAGAGCTTCAATCGGATCGTGCCGCAGGTGGCATCGGCAAGGCGGCTACCGGTGAGGCCGAGGCGGCGTAGCGCACAGATCAGCACATAGGCCAAGGATGCAAACCAGAGCCGCAACTGATTGGCGCGCATGGTGTGGGCGCTGGTGCGGTCGGCATAGAGATCGAGCTGGCATTCCTTGATGCGGTTCTCCATATCGCCACGGGCGCAGTAAAGCTCCTCGTAAAGCGGTTGTGCCGCCCAGTATTCCGGTTCCAGCGAGGTGACGATGAAGCGCGGATTGGCCCCCGCCATCGTCCATTCGGCCTTGGCCACCACCCGCCGCCGGCATGACCAGCTGCCCTTCGTCGACCACAGGAAGTCGCGGAAGACGCGGGCAGCCTGGCCGCTTGCCTTGGCCGCAAGGCTCGCTTCCTCCAGGGCCTCGGCGATCTTCTTTTCCAACCGCTTGTTGCGGGCAAGGCCAAAGACATAGTCGACGCCGTTTGCCTCGCACCAGTCCATCAGTTCGTCGCGGGCAAAGCCGGAATCGGCCCGCAGGATGATGCGCACGTTGGGCCAGCGCGCGCGGATCTGCTTGACGATCCGCCCGACCTCCTCGACCGCGCCGGCGCTGGCGTCGATATTGGAGCGTCGCAGCTTGGCCGAAAGCAGATGCCGGCCGCAAAAGATGTAGAGCGGCAAATAGCAATAGCCGTCATAATAGCCGTGGAAGAACCGCCCTTCCTGATGGCCGTGCAGCGGATCGTCGGTGGCGTCGAGATCGAGCACGATCTCCTCCGGCGGCCTGTCGTGTGCGTCCACGAACAGCTCCACGAATAGCGCTTCCAGCGCCCCTGCGTCATAGGCGATCTTATGATAGCGCGTCGGCGCGCCGGGGCGGCCGTGCTCCAGCCGGTTCAACGTGGATTTGCCGGCAAGCACCGCACAGTCTTGTCGCTTCGGCGTCAGCCGCTCCGACAGCAGCGCAAGTACCGGGTCGTGGCGCAGCGTGTCGTGATCGTCGACATCCTCATAGCCCAGCGCGATCGCTGCAATGCGCTGCCCGACCAGCGTGCGCATGCTGTGGACCGTGCACTTGCGATCGCGGCCATCAATGAAGCAGCCGGCCACCCGGTCGAATAGCCCGATGGCCCCATCGACGTGGCGAAGCAGCAGCGCACCGGCATCCGAGGTGATCGCGCCGCCGTCAAAACCAGCGATAACTTTGTGGCCGTCGAAGCCTTTAAATCCGAACTGCGCGGAGATACAGTGTGTTTGCATCGGGCCTCCGTAACGGATCTGGTAAGCCTTTGTCGTAAAAGCAGTTTCTCAGATTCGCAGGCCCGATGCACCCCTTACTTGTAGAGTCGAGGACAGGCGCGGTGACATGAGTCCCGTTTCCTGTCCCCGCTCGTCAAACCGGACGTGCCGATTTCCGGCATCCGGCTTTCCGACTGGCTTCACCGCATAGCTCTCGGAGGTGGCCCGATGTGGACGCGTCGAAGGCGCAGCACACCGCCCTCTCCAAAGACATAGTCATCGGAGAAACGGTGCGACCCGCGCCCTGCCACCTTGTGCCGCCGCGTGAGGAAGTTTCGCACACGCTCGTAAACATGGTTGTCGACCGCCCGATATGCCGGAAGGCGGGAGCCATAACCGAAGTAGGTCGACCAGCCGCGCAAAAGGCGGTTGAGCCGGTTCCGCACGTCGGGCCATGTCCCCATCTCACCGGGCACGAGCAAATCGCTCACCTTTTTCTTGAGCCGCTGGACACTTTTCCGAGATGGGCTTGCGCCCAGATACCAATGACCATCCTTGCGAAAATGCTCGGGGCCAAAGCTATAGCCAAGGAAGTCGAAATGCTCCTGTCGTGCATTCCTCACCGAGGTTTTCGCCTCATTGAGGGTGAGCCCGAGCTTCGCCATAACCAGCCGCGTCCACGACAGAGCCTCTTCCGCATAACCACGGCTGAGGATGACGAAGTCGTCGGCGTAGGAAACGACGTGGGCTTGGAACGCTTCTCCCCGTGCGGTCTGCCGCCAATGCTTCAGGAAACGGTTCATGTAGATGTTGGCCAGCATCGGACTCGCGACACCGCCCTGAGGCGTTCCGCTCGTTGCGTTGCGACCACCACTCATGCGCCGCTTGCCGTCGCCATCCCGTTCTTCAACAGGCGCTTTCAGCCACATCTTGATAAGATGCAGCACATGCCTGTCGACGACCCTGCGGGCCACGGATCGTAGAAGGTCCGCGTGCGGAATCGAGTCGAAATATCCCGACAAATCAGCGTCGACCACATCGGTGTAACCCCGGCATATTAGCCGGTGCACCTCCTTGACCGCCTGACCACCACCCCGATTGGGGCGATAGCCATAGGCGCTATCCTCGAAATCCGCCTCGAAGATCGGTTCAAGCACCAGCTTGGCGGCAGTCTGGACGACACGATCCCGAATAGTCGGAATACCGAGCGGCCTTTCTCCACCTCCAGGCTTTGGTAGCATGACCCGTCGTACCAGTTGGGGCCGATACGTTTTCGAAACGAGTTCCTCGCGCAGTCCCGCCAGCCACTCCTGCGCTCCCGCCGCCTCGATCCGCGCGAACGTCACGCCGTCGACGCCCGGCGAACCAGCATTGGAGCGGGCTAGCCGATAGGCATGGTACAGAATGTCGTCGCGACAGATCTTGTCGTAGAGAGCGTAAAAGCGGAAGGCAGGCTCCGCCTTCGCTTTACGATACAGCTTCCTCTGAAGAGTCCGGATCTTATCAGGCGTTTGCAGGCTCATCGCCAATCACCTCCACCTCATCATCGTCAAAAGCACACCAGAAGTCAGGGGCCTTCCCTCCACCGGCATTACCCGGCCTCAGCAGTAGTATGACCCTGTCCGACTCCCGCTCCAGACCGGCGTGCCAAGCACGCCGTTGAGGCCGCTACCCTCGCCCGGGACGGGTCTCCCCCGATTACCCGCACCACCTTTCCAGCGTGCCGTGCCCACTACCCCGGCGAATCGAGCGGGTGCGCTCGTCGATTTCTTCCCCGCTCGTGCTGCCTTCCCCTAATCTCAGGAGGGTCGGCATCCGCATCTTCACTTTCGAGGCCTGCTCAGGCTTCACACTCGTTACGGCCCACTGGATTGCTCAACCGCCCAAGGCGGCCTTTGTCACGAGGCTTCGGCCCGGCCGGTTACCCTGCCAAGCCGCTCGTCAGCTACCAGACCTATCGACAATTATCTGGGTGGAACCTTCCTCCACTGGTGTTACGCGCCGTCGGGGCGCACTGAGAGATTCGGGCTAAGCCCGGTCTCACTCACGGTGCATGGATGTCTAGGTTCTGATCATTTGAATTCTTGAATTCTAAGAAAAAAATGGCTGCCGCCGACCTCGTATTCGACGACAGCCAAGTTGCCTGGGAGGGCAGGAGAAAAGAGTTGAACCCCTAGTTTGGCGATAGTTCATGCATGTCTGTCAATCGCGGATCGCAGTTCCAGTTACCGGATCGAACCAGTGCAACTTCTCCAGATCGACAGTCAGTGGCAGATGTTGATTTGGGCGCGGTGTCAGCGCCGGTGGGATACGCGCCACAAGCCGGTTCTTACCCTTATTGGGAAAGTCTTCGGTATCTTCAGCATCGTTGATATTGACCGGCGGTGACGCGATGTTGAAAAACACGAAAGTGTCGGCGCCAAGCGCTTCGGCAACCGGGACCTGCTCGTTGAACAAGGCTTCAGACTCGGGACAAACCTGGAACATCTCCGGGCGAATTCCAACAATGACTTGTCGCCCTACATAGGCTGACAGTGCCGCCTTGGCGGGGATGGAAAAGGATACCTTCGTTCCAGTTACCGCAGCTTTGAGCGACCCGGCTTCCGCCGTCAGCTCGACGCGCACAAAATTCATGGCGGGCGAGCCGATGAAACCAGCGACGAACAGATTGGACGGCTTGTCGTAAAGCATCTGCGGCGTATCGATCTGCTGAAGATTACTCTCCTGTCCGTTAAACACCGGCTTCAGCACAGCCACACGATCGCCCATGGTCATAGCCTCGACCTGATCGTGGGTCACATAAAGGGTTGTGACGCCGAGCCGCTGATTAAGGAGCTTCAGTTCACCGCGCATCTGCACGCGGAGCTTGGCATCCAGGTTGGAAAGAGGTTCATCCATCAGGAAGGCCAAGGGGTGGCGAACAATCGCCCTCCCCATTGCCACGCGTTGGCGCTGCCCGCCGGACAGTGCCCCGGGCTTGCGCTCAAGATAGCGAGTGAGATCGAGCATTTCCGCTGCATCGCGCACCAGCTTGTCGATCTTGTCCTTCGGCATTTTTCGCTGCTGCAGACCGAAGGCCATGTTGTCGTAAACGGTCATATGAGGGTAAAGCGCGTAGTTCTGAAAAACCATCGCAATATCCCGATCCTGGGGCTCGGTCTCAGTGACATCAGCGTCATCCATCAGCAGCCGCCCGCTGTTGAGCGTTTCAAGACCCGCTGCCATCCGCAATAATGTCGACTTGCCACAACCGGACGGGCCGACCAACACGACGAATTCTCCGTCCCCGACCGAAAAACTTACATTCGCAACGGCAACGGTTCCGTCCGGAAAGGTCTTGCCTATCCCATCGAAGGTCATGGACGCCATTTTTATTTACTCCCAGTATTTTTGGGCGAGGCAAGCCGAACTGTTCCGCACGGATTTGCCCCGAGCTTTTGGTTCCGGCATTAGCCGATGTTCACAGCATTGCCGGTCGCGACGGATTCCTCGATCGCCGCCAGGATCTTGGTGTTTTCCAGACCGTCCTGTGCATCTGCCAGCAGAGGAGCATCACGCACCACGCTATCGACGAAGCGAGCGATGGATTCCAATACGAAGCCACCGATGCGCGTCGCGCCGGTTGGCGTTATGCCGATGTAGTCATTGTATTTCAGTCCGCCGTCGACGATACGGCGCAGGCCGCCGCTATGGGTCGGGTCTGCCTGGATCTGGCCCTTTTCACCAACGAACTCGACCTTGAAATCGACAAGCGAAGGATTGTCGCGCGACAGGATCCAGCTGTTCTCCATGGTCACGACCGTGCCCTTGGAAAATTCAAGGATCGAGGCATGGAAGTCTTTCGTATCCACGCCGCCGGCAGACAGTGTCCCAGAGCGGGCGACGGAATAAACACGCACGACCTCGTCTGCGAGAATGAAACGCAGGACATCGACGAGGTGGCTGCCCAGGAACCAGAGTGCCGAAGACTTTGCAGCCCAGCTCAGCATTTCGAACGGAACGAATGTCGTATTCGAAAGCCGCGCGGTCCCGTGTTTGGCCAAGCCGATCTGACCGTCCTGGATCATGTCGCGAACCTGGGCGAGGATGGGATTTACACGGTTGTGGAAATCAATCATCAGCTTGCCCTTGGATTTTGCGGCAGCCGCCGCAATTTCCTCGGCTTCACTCACCGTCGTCGCAAGCGGCTTTTCGCTCAACACGTGTTTGTCAGCTTTCAGAGCGGCGAGGATTATCGGCGTGTGGGTAAAGTCGGGTGTCGCAACCGAGATCGCATCGATCTGATCGCTGGAGATCAGCTTCTGATAATCGGTGAAGGCCCGCGTTGCGCCGTAGGTTTCCTTCATCTTCAGCGCCCTGCCCTCATCGAGGTCGCAGACGCCGACCAGCTCGGTCTCCGGCAAGACATTAAAGGTGTGGGCGTGATTGCCGCCCCAAAGACCGGCGCCAATGACGCCCATTCGCAGTCTGCTCATTTCATTACTCCATTCATAAGGGGAAACCTCAGCCCTTCACCGAACCAAAGGTGAGGCCTCGTACGACGTATCGATCGAAAACAAGGAAGATGATCATCGGAGGAATCATCGCGAGCACTGCGGCGGCGGCGATGTAGTTCCAGGTCACTCCGCTCGTTGCGAAATATCCAAGTGTTCCGATCGGAAGGGTGGCGGTCGAGCGTGAGCTCAGCACCAGCGGAAAAGCGGCGTTGTTCCATGCGAACACGAAGGCGAACATCGAGGTGACAATGATGCCGGGACGAACGATCGGCAGCGTAATCCGCAACATGATCGTGTACCAACGGGCGCCGTCCACCCGGGCGGCTTCCTCCAGTTCCACTGGCACCTCATCGATAAAGCTCTTCATCAACCAGACGGAAAACGGGATCGTCAGCGTCTGCAGGACCAGGATCATGGAGAAATAGGAACCCTGCAGACCGATGCGCGTGATGAGGATGAAATAAGGGATCAGGAATGCGACCGGCGGGGCCATCAACAGCCCGAGATACCACAACATGATGTTCTTCTTGCCGCGGAGCTTGAAACGGGACAACGCATAGGCCGCAGGAACCGAAAAGGGCAGATTGAGTAGCACAGCACCAATCGCGACGATGAGGCTGTTGACCAGCTGCCGCGCATTGGTGCCCGGATCGACGAGGATGTGCCGGAATGCGTCGAGATTGGGCTCGAATGTGAGTTGCGGCGGCATGGTGAACGCCGTCTCGGCCGGCCGGATCGCAAGGGCGATGAACCAGAGGATCGGACCGACGAAGATTGCCAGGAAGAGGAGGCCGGCGGCGTAGGTGAGTGCCGTGTTGAAGCTCGTGTGGCGCCGGGACATTTTACCACTCCTCGTTTCGGAACGCGAAGAAGACGTAGAGGGCAACGATGACATTGACGATCAGCACGGTGATCCAGGTCATTGCGCTGACTAGGCCTATGTTGAAGTTGACAAGGCCCTGCTCGTACAGCGAGTATCCAAGGGTGCGCGTCGACGTGCCCGGTCCGCCGCGGGTGAGCACGAGCACCGTGTCGAAGGTGTTGAAGATCTGCATGAAGCGCAGCATGACGATGATGATCGCGGTGCGCTTGATCAGCGGCAGCTTGATCCGCATCAGGATCGTCCACGCAGACGCCCGATCCAGTCGTGCGGCCTCCAAAATCTCGTCGGGCACGGCCAGCAGGCTCGCATAGAGGACGATTGCAAAGAACGGCGTCCACTGCCAGATGTCGACGAGGAGGATGGCCGCGAGTGCTGTCGATGGCGAGCCAAGAATTCCCTCTGCGGGAACGGGGAGCCAGAGCGACTGCAACAGCCAGCTCAACAGTCCACCGCCGGGATCATAGAGGTAGCGGAACAAAAAGCCGACGACGATGGGCGCGATCGTGGTGGGCAGGATCAGCAGGGCACGCACAACGTTCATGCCAGGCAAGGCCTTGAGCAGGATGAGCGCGATCGCCAGGCCAAACGTGAACTCAAGTGTCGTGCCAAGCATCGACAGGATCAGGGTGTTGGTGAGCGCGGCGCGAAAGTCGAATGCGTTGAAGGCCTGCACATAATTTTCGAACCCAACGAACTGGAGCGGTTCCGGGCCGATTTGCAGGTTCCAGAAGTAGAAGCTCGATCTGAGGGCAAACAGCAAAGGATAGGCGATGAGCGCGAGCAGCATCACGACCGAAGGCGCGATCAGAAAGTAGGGCAGGTTTCGTCGGATAAAGCTCTTCCGGGTAGGCCCGAAGGCTCGCGGAGAGCGAACAGTTGTCGTGTGCATTGCCAGATCCAGTTCTTCTTCTAGTGGATGCCGGCGCGATCGCTGTCGCGCCGGCCCGAGGAGAACTCTGTTACTTCTTGGCGATCAGGGCTTTGGCCCCATCAAGAGAATCCGCGTAGCTGTCCTTTTGATAAGGGATCATGAGATTGCCCTTCAGGATGCTCTCGAACAGGCTGTTCGCGCGCTCGAGGCCGGTCTTCGGCTCCTCGTTGCCGGTCAGAAGCTGGTTCAATGTGAGACCCAACACGCTTTCGACAGCCGTGTAACCAGGTACAGGTGGGCGTGTGACCTTGCCGTTGCCCTGCTTCATCATCGCATACTGCACATCGAGGTACGGATAGATCGCCTTGACTTCCTCGTCTTGATAGAGCGAAACGCGCGCAAAGTCGGAGAACTGGTAGTTGAGGTCCGGCCAAAGAGCCATTTTCTTCTGCGTGGCCTTCGAGGTCGCCCATTTGATGAAGGCGTAGCCTGCCTCTTGCCTTTCGGAACTGGACGGGATGCCAAGGCTCCAGCCGCCGAGGCTGACCGTCTGAGGCACGCCCTCAGCTTTCGGTAAGGCTGCCGTTGCATACTTCTCCATGACGTCCGACTTCTTGCCGGTCATGTAGCCGGAATTCTTGATCAGATAGAAGTACGGGGTCCACCAGTAGAACATGCCGATGTCGCCCTTGGCGAAACGGGTGCCGGCGTCGAACCAGACATAATTGATGGCTTCAGGCGGAGACAACTTGTAGAGCTGCCTGTAGACTTCGACAGACTTGATCCAGGCGGGGCTTGTCAGTTGCGGGGAGAAATCCCACGGAGCGGCCGGGAATGATTTGAACCAGTTCGCGCCGTGGCTTGCTGAGACCTGCGTAAACATGTGGACGATCGGCGACGGTTGAGAGCCGCAAACGACGGTTGGGAAGAGCGGCTTGCCGCCAAATGATTTGCCTTCCATCGACTTCAGGGTGTCGACGTATTTCGTCCAGGTCCAGTCTTCCGATGTCTCGGTCGGCGGTGCTGCAATGCCGAGTTCGTCAAAGACGTCCTTGCGGTACATAACCCCCTGAGCATAGGCGGCGACCGGCAACGTGCCGACCTGGCCGCGCCAGATATTCGAGGAGTAAAGGACCTCCGGGATGAAGTCTGAGAGATCGAATTCGTTGTCCTTGGCAATAAAATCATTCAGCGGGATGATCCAGCCATTGTCGAGATACTGCCCGAGCCACATCTGATCGACAACGATGACGTCGGCGTCTGAGGTCTTGGCGACAAAAGCAGACACTAGGCGAGACTGAAGGGCGTCATACGAGAGGCTCTCCAGTTCCACCTTGATGCCGGTTTCCTTCTCGTATTCTGGCACCAGCGCTTTCATTGAGAAAAAGAATGGGTCTTCAACGGACAGGACGCGAACCGTGTTCGCATCCTGCGCGGCACCTCGCCGTGGAATGGCCAACGATCCCGCGCCAGCCACAAGAGCTGCGACGGAAGCGCTTTTCAGCAGGTCACGTCGCGACATATTTCCGATATCGATTGTCATAAACAGCCTCCTCAGTTGCTTCGTATCCCAACCCCGGCCCTTCAGCGCAGCCCGGGGCTTCCGCTTGTCGATACTGAGATTGTTACCCCTAACGTGCTTTTTGTAAGCAGTTAGTTTGTACCTCGCACAAACTTATGTTAGTGTCAAGAAGTCGCCGCAGTGAAAATTCCGCTTTACCGCGACGCGCGCACGCCATCCTGCTGGCGTCACTGGAAAGGCCTTATGCTGTCTGGTCGTTCGAGAACGTACAGGCTACAAAGGATTAAGCAGATTGGAGATGCAAATTGAAGTTTGAGAGCCAGCCGTCCTATTCGTTGGGCCAGCGCACCCCCGCCAGCAGAGAAGTCGCTGCCGGAGAAAGTGGCGGCAACGTGACGCTTGTCTCGCAGTCGGCACTTGGCGCCATAAACCGTGGACGCGTTCTACAAGCATTGTATGACAACGGGCCAAAAAGCCGGGCAGATCTGGCGCGACTTGCCGGCGTAAACCGCACGACGATAACTGGTATTGTGCAGCCAATGATCGAGGATCAGCTCCTCGTCGAGGGAGACGCTTCGCCTTCCGACGTCAAAGGCGGCAAGCCCGCTCGCCCGCTCTATTTCAACCCCGACGCACCGATGCTTGGCGCTGTCCTCCTACTGCCTGGCACCATACAAGCCTGCCTTGTGGCGCTAACCGGTGAAATAAAGGCTGTTACAAAAGCCGAGTTCGATCCGTTTGGTGACCGAGAAGCATTTGTCGCGATTATGACCAAGACACTTACGTCTACCTTGTCTCAGGCCCAGCAGGCACCATTCGGTATCGGCGTGGCGTCGGCTGGAATGATCGACAGTGACAATGGAACCATTCTTACCGTCAACCTTGCTCCCGTTCTAACGGGACTTCCTCTTGTAGCAATACTACAAGAACGCTTCTCTCTTCCGGTTGTCATCGATCATCACCCCCGTGCCTTGCTTGTTGGGGACAGATGGTTCGGGCCCGGTCGCGGCCAACAAAATTTCGCAGCAGTCTATACTGGCGAGGTTCTCGGCGGCGCCTTCTTCATCGACGGCAAGGTCTATCGTGGACTCGCCGGATCCGGCGGTGAGCTCGGTCACAGCGTGGTGCAGATCGATGGTGCCCTTTGCAATTGCGGAAAGCACGGCTGCTGGGAGACGGTCGCTGCCCTTCCCTGGCTTCGAAAAGAAGCCGCACGGATGGGCCTTCCCAATCCGAAAATCATCACCTGCGCTCGGCTAGTCAAGGAAGCAAACGAGGGCTCAGGCGCGGCACATGAGCTTCTCGACCGTTACGCACGCAACGTCGCTTTCGGCATTGTCAACCTGCAGCAAACGCTGTCCCTTAATTCCTACGTTCTACACGGAGACGTGGCCGGAGGCGGGGTGAAGGCTGCAGAACTGATCAGGCAGCATGTCGAGCAGCTGGTGGTGAAGAGACCCGGTCAGGAGATATCAATCACAGTGAATGGCATCGGCGAAGGCCATACGGCGCTGCGTGGCGCTGCGGGCTTGGTTTTATCGAGTCACCTTAAGCTGGTCATTTGAGGCTGCAACACAGCGGCGCCGAGTCGTAATCTAGACGACGTCCCGGCACCTGCAAGTGTCAGCTCGCACCTGAGCCGCTCCGTGGACATCATTGACGCATGCGCGCAATCGAATTTTCTAGGGGCGAGACTTGGGCTTGCGACCATTAAGGTATGGGCTGCCGTCGTCTGCAACGGCCGCGGAAAAGAGTGAGGCAAAGAACGGAATGCAGGCTGCACCAATTGCGCCGGCGCGAGGACCCAACCGGGATGTCTCGACTGGCGCAGCCTGCAAACCGCGTGACGGGCCAAGGATTGGCTGGCTGGAAATTACGCTCATCAGCTTGTTTGTCACCAGTTCCGGCAGCCGTCCCCCAAGGACAATCAGGGCCGGGTCGAACATCGCCGTTGCCACACGTACCGTTTCGCCAAGTTGCTTGCCGGCGCGTTCAACCCAGTTTTCGAGTGCCGCGTTGGCCTTGTCCGGCAAATGCTCGAGATCGGGGAAGTCGTGGACGACGAAGCCGGCATCGTCGAGGGTGGCAAAGAGGTCTTGGCCGGATGGGCGAGGTTGGTCGTACGGGTACAGAACTCCGGGCAGGCAGGCATTTCCATTGACACCGCGGTACGGTCGTCCGTCTATAACCGCCCCTCCCCCGACGCCGTGACCGATGTGAATGAAGAACATGGGATCGGGCTGCGGTATGCGTCCGCCGAACACATACTCTCCGAGCGCTGCGGATGTTCCATCATTCTCGATGTAATAGGGCGCTTCGAAAGTCGCTTTAAAGGCTTGGTCCGCCTCACCGTCATCGAAAGCCGGGAAGAAGCTGTGGGCCTTGAGGATGTTCGACATCGTGCCGAAATTGCCGGGTACCGAGCACCCGACCCCGAGAAGACGATCCTTAGGCGTGCCAAGGTCGGCCAGCATCGTTGCGATAGCCGCCTGCGCCGCCTCCGCCACAGACAAAGCTGTGCTGGTTTCGATGTCGGCTGAGCGGGAGGTAAGAATCCTACCCGCTAGATCAACAATTGCTACCTCCATTCGGGAGACCGAGAATGTTATTCCCGCGGAAAGATACCGGTCAGCCCGCAAGCTCAGCAAGCGCCGTGGCTGGCCTTGGGCGCCGGTCCGCTCGACTACCTCGATCAGAAGTCCGATCTCAATTAAGCGACCTATCAGCCGAGTGACGGAAGCGCCTGTCATGCCGGATCGTTCGGCCAGGTCGACGCGCGCAATCTTCTTGCCTACGAAAATTAGTTCGACCAGTCGTCGTTCGTTCCGTGAAAGGTCCATTGGTTCCAAAAGTGAGTCAAAATCGGCGGTAGCGAGAGAGCTATGGCAAAATATATTAAATTACGCAATGTAATTAAAATGTCATAATGCTCCTTTAGAAGGTGCCGGAATGACGGACGAAACTGAAACGAAAGAACACCATGCATCAGATCACACGTTTATTGACCTTCGCGGCCGTGCTGGTCGCGATCGCCTCTCCCGCCTTGGCAAAAAGTCTTGTCGTTTATTCGCCTCAGGGGGAGGACAATGTCCATTGGATCACCGAGCAGGCTAAAGCCGCCGGTCACGACGTGCAGTTCCTGCGCGCGCCCGGAGGAGAACTCTTCGATCGGCTGGTCGCCGAGAAGATCAACCCCCAGGCCGATGTCGTCCTCGGCATGGTTGACACGTCCATGGCTCTGCTGAAAATGGACGGCCTGTTCCAGCCGTACACACCGCTCTGGGCGGCGGACCTCCCGGTCCAGTACAAGGACAAAGAAGGCATTGTCCACAAATTCTGGAGCACACCGATCGTCATCGCCTATGATGCCGGCAAGCTAGCCGCTGAGCAGGCGCCGAAAAGCTGGCTGGACCTGACAAAAGGCGAGTACAAGGGCAAATACGTCATCGGCAACACCGCCTGGCAGACGACTAGGGTCTATCTGGCCGGCATCCTGGCCCGGTTCCTCGACGACAAGGGCGAAGTCACTCAAGCTGGATGGGATTTTCTTGGCGCATTCTATGCGAACGCGATCGTTGTCGATGATGCCGATGCGCGTAAGGAAGCCTACAAGTCGGGCGGTGCGATCATCAATCTGAACTGGTTCGGTGGCGTCATCAAGGATGCCAAGGAGCTCGGCATGCAAGTCAAGGTCATTGACACGGAAGGCGGCACGCCGGTCATCTCCGAAGGCGTTGCGATCATGGCGGGAACCGATCAACTGGAGCAGGCAAAGGCATTTGTCGACTGGTTCGGCTCGGCCGATGTCATGGCCGCCTATGCCCAGAAGTTCGGGCAGGTGCCGGTGCTGCCAGCGGCGCTGGCGAAATCACCACCCGAAGTGCAGGCGAATGCGGAATTGGTCAAGGCGCAGCCGATCGACTGGGATGCGATCGCGCCCAAGCTAGACGGCTGGTTGCAGAGGGTCCAACTCGAGATCCGGTAAAGGTGTAGGACCGGGCGATGCAGATCGCCACGCTTCATTGGAGTATGATCATGGCAACCCCGATCCTCATCGTCGACAAACTCCATATTGGCTATGGCGACAAGGTCGTCATTCGCGACCTGTCGCTCGACATTCACGAAGGCGAGTTCGTTGCTCTGCTCGGGCCCTCCGGCAGCGGCAAATCCAGCATTCTGAGAGCACTCGCGGGCTTTCATTCGGTCATGAGCGGGCGCATCGTCCTTGAAGGAAAAAATATTACCAACGCGCCTCCGGAGCGCCGGAATGTCGGCATGGTATTCCAGAACTACGCGCTATTTCCAACGATGACGGCATTCGAAAACATCGCCTTTGCTTTGCGTGTCGCGAAGATGCCGCAGAGCGAGATTGGCAGGCGCGTCGCGCAGATCGCTGAAACATCCGGGATCACGGAGCAGCTGCACAAGAAGCCGGCGACCATGTCAGGCGGGCAACAACAGCGGGTCGCGATTGCGCGCGCGCTCGTCGCGGGCTCCAAGGTGCTTTTGTTCGACGAACCATTGTCCAATCTCGACGCCAAGGTGCGAGTGACGATGCGCCGCGAGATCAAGCGGCTCCAGCAGGAATTTGGATTCACGGCAGTCTTTGTCACGCATGATCAGGAAGATGCACTGACCATGTCGGACACGATCGTCGTGCTGGCGAACGGTGGCGTTGAACAGATCGGTAGTGGGCGTACTCTTTACCGGGAGCCTGCGACGCCGTTTATCTGCGAATTCATCGGCACATCCAACGAACTGCCCGCACCGCTTGGCGCCCAGATCCTGGGCCGCGACGTTCGGGGGCGCGTCTTTGTCCGCTACGAAGATGTTCTCGTTGGGAAAGCGGTCCAAGCCGGGTTGCCGGCGACCGTCCGCCATGTGGAATTCCTTGGCGCCCACAGCCGCGTCGACCTGGATGCCGCCGGGCATCTTGTCTCGGCGGCCAGCATGGGCCACGAGTTGCCCGAAATCGGTGAGACGGTATTCTGGACCATCCGGCCGGGCTCTGCCCATATCTTCGGGGAAGTAAACCGATGAACCGCGCAGCTGTGGTCGAGCGTGTAGCCTATTGGATCGGGTTGGCAGCTCTGATCTGGATTGTCGTCACCTTCCTGATCCTGCCGCTTCTTGCGTCGCTTCATGCAGCATTTTTCAAGGACGGCAGCCTGGTGGTCGGCCAGGTCGTAAGCGAACTTTCAAGATCACGAAGAGTGCGCGCTGCCCTTTGGAACACCGTTTGGATGACGTCAGCGACCATGGTCACGGTGACCGTTGTCGGGCTTTTCCAGGTGGTCGTCCTTGAATATTTTCACGTGCGCGGTCGCGCACTCTTGAAAATCGCCTATGCAACACCGCTGGTCTTCGGCGGCGTCGTTGCGGCGGCGGGCTACAACTTCACCTATGGTCCCGGCGGTGCGGTGACACATCTGGTGAAGGCGATCTTTCCCAGCCTACCGCAAGACTGGTTCATCGGCTGGTTTGGCGTGCTCTTCACGCATACCTTTCTGATGACCACCTTTTACTATCTTTTTCTGCGTGCCGCGATGCGCCGCGTCGACTATGCAACCATCGAAGCCGCGCGTAGTTTGGGTGCCTCGGAATATACGATCCTGCGGCGTGTGGTACTGCCCGCAATCCTGCCGACGCTGCTCGCTGTAACCCTCCTCACCCTCTACACCGCGATCAGCTCTTTCGCCGCCCCACAGGTGCTGGGCGGTCGCGATTTCCACATGTTGAGCCAGATGGTGCTGACGCTGAACAGCCTGCGTCGTCCCGACATGGCAGCTTTGCTGGCGCTCATGATGGGGCTGTGTCTTATGGGACTTATCCTGCTGTCTCAATATTACGAAGCGCGCGGCTCCGATGTCGGCGGAGCGAAAGCGACCGCGTCCATCCAGCTGCGTAAAATTCGCAGCCCGATCGGTAACGCTGTCCTCCATTTTTTCGCCTATCTTCTTGTGACTATCTATGCGGTGCCCATCGCTCTTGTCGTGCTCTTCTCCTTCGCCCCAGCCGCGAGTATCGGCATCGAAGTGATCCCGTCCAGCCTGACACTGAAAAACTATGCACGCGTCTTTACCGAGGGTTCTGCCTTTCTTCCGTTCTTCAACTCGATAGTGATGAGCCTTGTCGCGGTATCGGCGGCGCTCAGTGTTACACTCTTTGCCGTCCCGGTTATTCTGGGTCGACGCAGTTGGCTGACCCGCCTTCTGGACATTGCTTTTTTCCTGCCATGGGTCGTTCCCAGCATTCTGCTTGCAGTCGGGCTGATCGTCACCTTCGACACCCCAAACCCGCTCGTTGGAAACGCAGTCCTCCTCGGCGGCTACTGGCTACTGCCGATTGGCTACGCCATCGTTGCCTTGCCGCTTATGGTGAGGTTCCTGCGGGCGGCCTTCATGGGGATCGATCCGGCCTATAGCGAGGCGGCCCGCTCGATGGGCGCCATGGGTCTCTATCGCTACCGCCGCATCATCCTGCCGATAGTGGCGCCGACAGCGATCCTCGTCGCCGGGATGGCATTCAACGATCTCCTGTCGGAATATCCTCTGTCGGCGTTTCTATACAACGTCAACAACAAGCCGTTGCCGATCGCAATCGTAGACACCTCGCTGTCTGTCGATCCTGAGCAGGGCGCGCTCAACCTCGTCTACGTCACGCTGATCATGGCGTTATCATTGGCGATCATTCTGCTGGCCGAGCGCATCGGCCTTGGCAAAGGTCCAGAAACCACAACATTGTAGAACAGGAGACTGATCCATTGGATACCTGCATTACCGTCTGGCATTGGCCCCACCAGGAGCGTTGGTACGACGAAGGCATTCGCAACTCGCTCACCCTGATCAAGGAGGCTGGCTTCACACACGTCAATTGGAATCCCGACTCCGGCAGTTCGTATTGGCTGGCCGACGCCGAGATCGAGTTTACCAGCAGGATCGTTGCCGATGCCGGGCTGAAGGTGCACTCGGTTCATGCCAGCAATGGCCGCAATCCTATCACCGAGATCGGCCACAAAAACCCTGGCCCTTTCACGATGGAGATGCGCAAAGACTTCCTGTCGCCGCATGAATGGCAGCGCCGCAGCGGCGTCGAGCTGTTGCGTAACCGTATCGACCTGGCAGCCGCCTTCCAATCCCCCAACGTGGTTCTGCACATCGATATCACCGACAACGTTTTCCGCAGCGAAGCCGCCGAAAGAGAGTTCTTCGATCCGCTGTTCCAGTCTCTCGACGAGATCAGGCCTTACTGCCTCGAAAAGGGTGTTCAGATTGCCGCGGAAACGCTCCTTTGCGCCAGCGCACAGAATTTCCTCAACCTTTATGATCGCCTGTTCGCTCGATACGGCAAGGAGTTCATCGGCGTCTGTTTCGATTGTGGCCACTGGGAACTGATCGAGCCAGGCAAGCTCAGCGTTTTGGAGCATTTCGGGGATCGTCTCATCGCTACGCATATTCATGACAATTTCGGAGCAATGGATAACCATCTTTTGCCATTCGACGGCCGGTTGGATTGGCACACCATCATCTCGGCGATCGCAGCAACTCCTTACCAGACGCCGCTCAACTTCGAGACACCAATGGACCGGTATGGGATTCCAGAATCTGCCTACTATCGCCGCGCGCACAGCGTTGCCGTCAGGCTCGAGGAGATGATCGCCGAGGCGCGCGCGAGGAAAAGCGCATGACGGCGGATGCGCTTACCGCTCGTCTTGCAACTCTCCACGACGTGGCGTCAAAGGTGGCAGCGTTCAGGCTTGAACGGTTCCACGGTCGGGATGGATGGTTTGTCGAGACCAAAGGACCTGCCGACTACGTCAGTGCCGTCGATCGCGACGCAGAGACACTCGCTCGGCGACTGCTTGCCTTCGACTTTCCAGACGACCTTGTCGTCGGCGAGGAACAGGGGGGACGCGACAGGTAACTACTGGCTGATCGACCCGGTGGACGGTACCGCCAACTTTATCAGCGGGATACCGATTTGGTCAGTTTCTATCGCTTACGTCTTAGCGGACGAGCCTGTGCTCGGCGCAGTCGCTCTGCCGGCGCTTGGAACGATAATTTGGGCCGCATGGTGCTCTTCGTGTCGAGGGACCGTTGCAGTTGATAGATGCGAACGTGTCCGCGGCCTTTGGGACCGGCCGAAACCGGTATGGCCGACGGTGCATAGAGTAGAGATCGAAGCTGAAATCGAAGCTGCTGGTTACCATGTGGTCAGTCTCGGTAGTTGCGCAGCTTCCCTGGCTCTCGTCGCGACGGGTCGGCTCGCCGGATATATTGAACACGGGGCCAATCTCTGGGATTGTGCGGCAGGACATGTCCTTTGCGTTGCGGCAAAGAAACCCTCCCTAATTGATCCTGATCAAATAAATCAAAAGGTCTCGATCATCGCAGGCGCGGAGCTGCAACCCCGTTGATCAACGAACAATGCCGTGACCAGTCGGAGCAAAGCTTAGCCCTGCGGAACGAATGCGAAGACGTTGTATTGTGCTCCTCAGCCGGGCGCGAATGGAAGGAAGCCTACAAAACCGGTAATTTTCCCAGCGCTCTCTCTTTCGTGCAAATGAACACCGACTGCCAATAAAGGCCTGAAAGCCGCCTTCCTCAATGACAATTTGGTCGTTGAATGTCTTTCTCGCGGTAGCCGTTTGCTCTTCTACACGGATGTCCAGCATACTGATGCCCGGTAAGGTGCATCTCTGCGGTCCTCGGCATAGCGGATTGAAGCCGAGCGCTGGGCATCTCCGAGCCAGGCGTCGCGGTAACGATTGCCGCCCTTCCTAGGCGAACCTCTGAAGCCGGATGCTGCAGGTCGTCTCAGCGACATGGTCCATTCTCCTGATCACTTCCAGCGTTGCGTCAAGCTGCGCCGCGGACTTTGCGCTAAGTTCGAGTGCAAAATCGTAGTTTCCATTCAGCGACGTCAGACTGTGAACGTCGTCGAGCTTCTTTAGTTTGGCAATAAGCGGTCGGTCGTCGCCAGACCCCGTCTTCAGTAGGACCAAGGCTTCGATAAGCGCGATCTCGGCGCCCTCGCCTGTCTCGATCGTGAACCGCTTTATGACGTGTCCATCGATCATCCTGTCGATCCTGTTCTGCACGGTCGCTCGCGACACCTTCAGGCTCTTGGCCAGCGCCGCAGTCGATAAGCGCGCATTCTGCTTGAGTTCTGCCAGGATGTATCGATCCTTATCGTCCAATGACGCCTCCTGAATTGAACGCTGTCTAGCGCACTGACCAATCGCCAGCTTTCTAGCACATCGCCAAACAAAAGTACCTTGTCCTTTGAGGTGGAACCGAAGCATGTTTGCCCCAGCTACGAGAACGTCATCGGCGGCGGTCGGTGCGTTCGGACTGTGCCCAAGCCCTCGCCGGCAAAGTGCACCGTCTCGTAGGAGCAATAATCGGGTGAAAAATGACCACGACAAAGACATTAGGCCTTATCGGCCTGCCATACGACGCCAATTCGAGCTTCATGCAGGGGCCGGGCCGCGGTCCGGAGAAAATCCGTGAAGCTCTTCGGTCGAATCACTGGAATCTGACGACGGAGAACGGGATGGACCTCAATGCTTGTAAGTGGCGGGATTTCGGTGACATGACTTTCGAGGGACTTTCAAAAAAACAGGTCTGCGAGCACATCGAGACCCGGATATCCGAAACGCTCAAGGAAGTTGTAGCACTCCTCTCTCTCGGGGGTGACCATTCAGTCTCTTTCCCGGTCATCAAGGCACATTCGAAGCGGCACGCCGGGCTAAATGTTCTCCACATCGACGCTCACCCCGATCTCTATGCCGACTTTGAGAACAATCCATATTCACACGCCTCGCCGTTCGCCCGGCTCCTCGAGGAGCGAGCCATCAAGAGATTGGTTCAGGTTGGCATCAGGACCCTCAACACGCCCCAGAAAATGCAGGCTCGCAAATTCGGCGTCGAGATGATCGAAATGAAAGACTGGCGAGACGACATAGAACTGGCTTTTGATGGGCCGCTTTACATATCACTCGATCTCGATGGTCTCGATCCAGCCTTCGCCCCTGGAGTATCCCACATCGAGCCAGGCGGCTTCTCCACGCGACAGGTTATCGACATCATTGCCAAGGTTAAGGGGACGGTAGTGGGTGCTGACGTGGTCGAACTCAATCCCATCAGGGATCCGGGACCGATGACTGCGACGGTGGCAGCGAAGCTCGTCAAGGAACTCTTCGGGCGCATGGCGTAACGCGGTTGCAAATTCTGGCGCGCACGCTTGAGACGACCCGTCTCACGCAAGTGCAGCCGGGCGATCAGTCATTCATCTGCCTATGCTCCTGAAGTCGGGATCCTGTGTTCAAGGTATCGAAACGCAGCCACCAGTATTGCGGTCAGGCAGATATAGATCAGCGTCAGAAGCAAAAGCGGTTCATAGGTCGCAAAGGTCTCCTGCCGTATCTTCAGTATTACCGCATACAGATCGACGACCGTGATCGTAGCAATCAGGGGGGTCGCCTTGAGTTGAAGTACAGTTTCGCCGGCGAGCGTCGGCAAAGCGCGACGAAGAGCGCGCGGCAACCAAATGCGACGGAACATCGTGAAGGGATTCATGCCGAATGCTCGAGCCGCTTCCAATTCGCCCCTGGGGACGCCCAAAAACGCCCCGCGCATCACTTCGGCCTCATAGGCAGCGAACGAGATTGCTAGTGCGGCAACGCCGTAGGGCCATCCGTCCCGAAGGTACGTCCATAGGAACGAATGTCTTATCGCAGGAAACTGGGGGAAGAGTGAACCCAGGCCGTAATAGATAAGCCACAGCTGGAGCAGAAGCGGCGTACCGCGGATTACAGTACAGAATGCCTGGGCCACCGCCTTAAGGGGCCATGGGCCAGTCACCTGCACCAGCCCGATCGGAACCGCCAGAAGGAAGCCAAGTATGGAGGTGGAGAAAAGTACAAGGAGGGTGACACCCAATCCGTATGCTATCAGACCCGAGTAGTGAGGGACCCAGTCCCAGCGCATGAACCCGATAACGCAGCCCAAGAGCAACAACGCCAACGCGATCAAGCAGAGGCGGTGAGGTTTAAAAAAATTGTCAGCATTTGAGGACTTTGCCGCTTCGCTCATGATAATCGCCTGATCATTCACGCTGATTCTCCTGCGATCCCACGACGGCAGCGACGATCGATGGCGCCTATGATGACGTTCGATATGAGCGTGACCGCGAGATACAGCACTCCGGCGGCGCAGAAGAACAAGATATACGCCTTGCTGCTGCCTGCGGCCTGGCGTGTTGCCATCGTCAGTTCGCTAAAGCCGACCACGGCAAGAAGCGCGGTATCCTTCGTCGCGATCAACCAAAGATTCGAGAGTCCTGGAATGGCATGCGGCAGCATCGCAGGAATTGTGATCCGAAGGAGGATCTTCGTCGGAGCCATGCCGAACGCCCTCCCTGCCTCGATCTGACCTGGAGAAATTGACTGGATTGCGCCTCGCAATACCTCCGTCGAGTACGCACCTTCTACGACCCCGATGACAAATATCCCGGCGACAAGGCCGCTGATGTCGACACTCCCGTAACCCAATGCCGCTGAAAGCTGATTTAGCAGATCCGTTCCCGCGTAATACAGGATAAGAATGAGCACCAGCTCGGGCACGGCGCGAACGAGCGTCGTATAAACCTTGAGCAAGTCCCGCATAACGGGGCCGCCGTACAGCTTGCCGATCGCACCGCCGGTGCCGAGACACAAGCCAAGGCCGTATCCGCCAATTGCAATTTCAAGCGATCTGACCAGACCGTTTAGTAGCACGCCGCCCCAACCTGGCGGCTCGAGCGCGAGCAAGCTCCAGTTGATGATCCACGTAGCATCCGTCATTTTGAGCACCTTCTAATGAACTCGGCCGGTGACATTGACCTTGACCGCGTCATCTCATCGGCGAGCAGGGTACGCGTCGATCGCGCCCCCACCCTCCAACTGCTTCCTTTGGACCTGTCGACGGCGGTCAGCCGCCGTAGACGTCGAAGTCGAAATATTTCTTTGAGAACTTGTCGTACACGCCATTGGCTCGAATGGCTTTAATCGCGGCGTTGATCTTGACCTTGAGGTCCTCGTCGCCCTTGCGCAGCCCCACGCCAATACCGTTGCCGAGTACGCTCGCATCGGCTTGAACCTTCCCCCTCAACTCGCAGCAGTCCTTGCCTTGGTCGCTCTTGAGGTAGGCGTCGAGCGCGATAACGTCGGCCTGGACAGCATCGACCCTGCCTGACGCGAGATCGTTGAAGGACTCGTCGCCGGTCAGGTAGGTCTTCAGCTCAGCCCCGGCAGGAACGAAGTGCTTTGTGGCATAGGCCTCATGGATGCTTCCGGACTGGACGCCGATCGTCTTGCCGGCGAGCCCCTCGGGCGTCACCTGCAAATCCGAACCTTTTGCAGTGAGCAGTCCCGCCTCGGTCTTGTAGTAGTAGTCGGAAAAGTCGATGGTCTGTTTCCGCTTGTCGGTGATAGTGACCGAAGCGATGATGATGTCGATCTTGCTCGCGGTGAGCGCAGGGATCAGGCCGTCGTACGGTATAGCGCTGATCACACAATCGAGCTTGGCTTCCGAGCACATTGCCTTCATGAAGTCGACCTCCCAGCCTTCCCAGTTACCGCTCGCATCGGGCGAAGCGAAAGGCGGATACGGTTCTGCAGCGAACCCGACACGAACTTGCTCGGCGGCAGCCCCGCAAATTGAAGAGATCGTGATCGCGGCAAGCACGGCGATAGTTTTGAGTGTGTATTTCATCATTTTCCTCCTCCAGGAATGACGTTAATGAACGGAGCTGATAAACTTCCTCAGACGCTCAGACTGCGGTGCCTCGAATATCGCTTCAGGCGGGCCTTGCTCTTCGATCACACCGTTCGCCAGGAACACGACGTGGCTTGCAACGTTGCGAGCGAATTTCATCTCGTGTGTCACAAGGATCATCGTCCTTTTCTCTTTTCCAAGGTCGGCGATTACCGAGAGAACCTCGCCAACGAGTTCAGGATCGAGTGCGGACGTCGGCTCGTCGAAAAGCATCGCGTGGGGTTGGATCGCCAGAGCTCGCGCGATTGCGGCACGCTGCTGTTGTCCACCGGAAAGAAAACTTGGGTAGACGTCGCGCTTCTCAATAAGTCCCACGCGCAGCAGGAGCTTTTCAGCTCGCTCGATGACCTCGCCTCTCTTCTGACCGAGAACGTGGATCGGCGCTTCAATTACATTCTCGAGAACCGTCATGTGCTGCCAGAGATTAAAGCTCTGAAACACCATTCCAAGCCGCGAGCGAATTCGCTGAACCTGTCGCTGATCTGCAGGACACATGCCCTTGCGCGTATCGCTTTTCATTGAAATCGTTTCGCCATGAACGGCCACGGAGCCTTCGCTTGGAAACTCCAGCATGTTGATGCATCTCAGAAGTGTGGATTTCCCCGATCCGGAGCCCCCAATGATCGCGATAACATCGCCCTCATGCGCCGTCAGGGAGACGCCCTTGAGAACCTCAAGACTGCCAAACCTCTTCTTCAATCCCCTCACTTCGATTGCTTTTTCGCGAGCCTTCATCATTTTTCCTTTGTTATGACGTGCGTCACCAGACGCTTCATCTCGAAAGAAGACGCAGTGACGTACTCAACACGACAGGAGCGGCTTTGCGAACAAGCCAGATCGATGCTCGTCACGCATGACCAGCAGCAGTTTCCGAAGCCGCTTCTCCTCCCGCTTCAGTGACGAAACTGCCCGAAGCGATCGCGCGAAGTAAATCAAATTGTTTCCGCGAAACGATCGAGAATTGTCAATGTAGGGCTGTCCAATGCAGCTGATCGAAATGATTGCGCGATCGATCGAGCGCGGGTTTTTCGAAAGGCATGCAAAATTGCGACATGCTGCCGTCAAGCCTCTCGATGCGATTCACCCACAGACATCAGCGGGATGCGAGAATATACGCGACGGCATCGCCAGGTTCCCCACCGCCCCCAACATCGTAAAAATTCGATGTAAAACGCCAAAGTTTTTGATTTACTTCGATGCAGGTTGTGTCGATCGTGACGGCTGACATCTGGGAGCGTGTCATTCATGGAAATTCAGCAGATTCTGCCAGAGCTGGTTGCTATTCGTCACCAACTTCACTCGTTTCCGGAGATTGGTCTATCCGAGGTCGAGACTCCTGAGTTGATCGCCCGGACGCTGGCGTCTTGGGGTATCGAAGTCGAACGAGGACTCGGGAAAACCGGACTGGTTGGCCAGATTTCGCGCGGCTCCGGGACGCGTTCCGTCGGGTTGCGTGCAGACTTCGATGCACTTGCGATTGTCGAGGAAACAGGCCTCCCGTACGCCAGTCGTAGACGTGGTGTAATGCATGCATGCGGCCACGACGGGCATGTGGCCATGCTGCTCGGCGCCGCGTGGCTCCTTTCACAACGGTCTGGTCTCAACGGGCGGATTAACTTGATCTTCCAGCCTGCGGAGGAAAACTTCGGTGGCGCAAAGCTGATGATCGATGACGGGCTGTTCGACCGGTTTCCCTGCGATCGAATCTTTGCTCTTCATAACCTTCCCGGCCTTGAGGTCGGAGCGTTCGCAACCCGTAAGGGCGCGATCGCGGCATCGGCCGATGTCGTCAAACTTACGGTTCGAGGAAAAGGCGGTCACGGAGCGATGCCCGAGGCCACAGTCGACCCGATAATCGCCGGTGCCAGCATAGCGATGGCCTTGCAGACGCTGGTCTCCAGAGGGGTCGAGGCTTGCGACGCCGCCGTTCTGACAATCGGCTCCTTTCATGGAGGGGTGTCCAGTACGATAATTCCGGACTCTGCGGAATTGTTAATCAGCATTCGTGCTACGAGACCAGACACGCGCGCGCTGCTCTGCTCGCGGGTGGAGCAGATTGCCACAATGCAAGCGGCCAGCTTCGGAGCGGACGTCAAGTTCGAATGGGATCTCGGTTACCCTGCAACCGTAAATGATGACAAGTCTGTTGAACTCGTCAGGCAGACGATTACCGCCCGGAGCGGGTCACCGGCATTTCGGTTTCTCGACGAGCCGAAGATGTTTAGCGAAGACTTCTCGTTTATGCTCGAAAAGGTTCCAGGCGCTTATGTGCTGGTTGGCAACGGTGACAGTTCAGCTCTGCACACCTCGACCTACGATTTCAACGATGCGTGCATAGGGCACGGAGGGACCTATCTCGCTGACATAGCCGCACTAAGCCTCTCCTCCTAGGGAAGTCCACTGTGCAAAGAGTGGCTCTTACTATTGCCGCTCCATAAGGAACCGCGGCTCCGCCTGTTCAATCGATGGGAAGAAACATGTACGACAAGCGCAAATTCTACGTAGACGGCCAGTGGGTGGACCCCCTGAAGGCCAATGACTTCCAGGTTGTCAATCCAGCTACCGAAAACCCGATTGCAGTCATTTCCATGGGATCGACCTCAGACATCGACCGCGCAGTCGCTGCAGCAAAAAGATCGTTCGCGAGTTATAGCGAAACAACGATCGATGAGCGGATTTGGCTCTTGGAAAAGCTTCTGTTGATCTACAAGAACCGCTACAACGAGATGGCCCAGCTCATCACTCTCGAGCTCGGCGCACCAATCACCATGAGCATTGAGCAGCAAACCCACGTTGGTGTCGGACATCTTCACGGTTTTATTGACGCCCTCAAGAATCACAAGAGCTGTGAAGTTCTGCCGAACGGAGATACCGTGAGGAGAGAACCGATCGGGGTCTGCGGCCTAATCACTCCATGGAATTGGCCCATCAATCAGATCGCCCTCAAGGTCGTTCCGGCATTGGCCGCAGGTTGCACATGCGTACTGAAACCGTCGGAATTCACTCCGCTTAACGCGATGCTCTACGCCGAGATGATCCATGAGGCAGGCTTTCCGGCCGGCTCGTTCAATCTTGTCACCGGCGAAGGTGCCGAATGCGGCTCCGCATTGTCGAGGCATAAAGACATCGACATGATGTCCTTTACGGGCTCAACGCGAGCGGGAATTGCAGTAAGCAAGGATTCCGCTGATACGGTCAAACGCGTTACCCTGGAACTTGGCGGAAAGTCGCCCAACCTGGTTTTCGCCGATTCCGACTACGAAGAGCTGGTTCCGGCAACCATCCGCGAATGCTTCAACAATTCGGGTCAATCATGCGACGCCCCGACGCGCATGCTCGTGGAACGCTCGATATACGACAAGGTGTTGGGTATCGCTGAGAACATCGGGCTTGAAACTAAGGTCGGCGACCCGCAGAGCGAAGGCGTCCACATTGGGCCCCTCGTGTCCCACATCCAGTTTGATCGTGTTCAGGCTCTGATACAGGCGGGTATCGATGAAGGCGCCAGACTGCTTGTAGGAGGTGTAGGAAAACCCCAAGGATTCGAGGTCGGCTATTTCGCGAAGCCAACGATTTTCGCGGACGTCGACAATTCCATGCGAATTGCGCGAGAAGAGGTCTTTGGCCCGGTGTTGGCGATCATGCCGTTCGATGCCGAAGACGAAGCCATTATCGTTGCCAATGACACTCCCTATGGTCTCGCCGCATACGTTCAAACGGGCGACGCAGATCGAGCAGAGCGTGTTTCTGCGCGCCTTCGAGCCGGAATGGTTCATATCAACGGGGCGCCCCACCGCTACGGCAGTCCGTTCGGAGGCTTCAAACAATCCGGCAATGGCCGCGAAGGTGGGGCATTCGGACTTGAGGATTTTCTGGAAATCAAGACGATTCATCGCCCAAGCGCTGCTTAACTCTGTTTTTCTTGAAACCAGAAAAGGCGGGCTTTCAAGCCCGCCTTTTATTCGTTCCGCGCACTCTGCGCCTGCCGCTTTTTACACAAACTGACATCGGCTTTTCTCGATGAAACTATCGAAACATATTTATAGCAATCGATGTCATTTTCTTGAAGATGACCCCAGGTGGTCGCGGTTACGGCGCGACCTAGTCGGACTAGGGAGCTCTCCGGGCCATGTTATTTCCAATTGATGCTGTTCGCGCGAACTTCGCAGCGCTCAACTCAGATCAGTCGACAATCTACCTGGATAATCCAGCAGGAACTCTGGTTCCGAAATGTGTTATCGACGCCGTCGCAACGGCGATGGCAACAGCGAGCAATAACCTCGGAGGGTTCTTTCGGGCGTCGCTTCGCGCGGACGACGTCGTCAACACCGCTCATTCGACCGCGGCACAAATGTTGGGAGCCGCTTCGGCGGACGAAATCATCATCGGCGCCAACATGACGAGTTTAACGTTTCACCTGTCCAGGTCCATTGGGCTGCTGATGAAAGCCGGCGACGAAATCATTTTGACTCGAATGGACCATGAAGGCGACGTAGCTCCATGGCTGATGATGGCCAGAGACCACGACCTTGTCGTCAAATGGCTCGATGTCAATCGCGACAGCTGGAGGCTTGAGGCCGATGATCTGGCATTGCTTCTTTCAGAGCGTACGGCCTTTGTCGCCCTGAATTTCGCGAGCAACGTGACCGGATCGATCAATGACATTGCAGTGCTCGTCAAGTGTGCCAAGTCGGTCGGCGCTCTCGTATACGTCGATGCCGTCCAGTATGTTCCCCATCGCCTCCCGGACGTGGCAGCGTTGAACTGCGATTTCCTCGCCTGTTCATCCTACAAGTTCTACGGCCCCCATCTGGGTATCGTCTGGGGTCGCCTTGACCTGTTGGAACGAATGGAAGCCTACAAATGCAGAAGCGTGCCCAATGTGCTGCCCATCAAGTTCGAAACCGGGACGCCTCAAACGGAGCTTCAGGCTGGGCTGACTGCTACGGGCAGCTATCTTGCAAGCCTGGGCAGTGAAGGCTCGACGCTGCGTGAGAGAATGCTTTCGGGTTATGCGGCATTCAACGCCTATGAAGACGATCTCACTCGGCGGCTTATCGACGGCTTGAAGTCTTTCCGGGGCGTGACGATCCACGGCATCGCGAATCTGAACGAAATCGAGCACCGGGTGCCGACGGTGTCCTTCACCCACGATCGTGTTTCCAGCCACGACATTGCACGGGAGCTGGCGAATAAGGACATATGCATCTGGTCGGGAAACAACTATGCGCTCGGATTGATGCAGCATATCGGTCTGGACGAGCAGGAAGGCGTCGTGCGCTTCGGCATCGCGCACTACAATACAGCCGCAGAGATCGACCAAGCGCTCGCCGCGGTCGACAGAGTGCTTCGGTGACGCAACGGTGATTACCGCCTGGCGGCGTGTTTCTTCTGATCAATATTCAGACGCGCCAACCGCGGGCTTACTTCCTGTCTAAATGCTTTCCTGGTCTGCAAAAACGCACAGGATTGACCGGGACGACAACCGCTTCATTCTCAAGGTGGCGGGAAGTGGATCGGTTTCGACCGCTTCGAGGTGCTTGAACGTTTGCGCCGCGCGAACGCCTTCGAGCGGATGCATAATGTGAGGTTGTTCGATTGCAATCTGACTGGCTGCAGATTTACGGTACGCATCCTGCGTGGGCCGCTTTGTCGGTTTGATTTGAATGTGGCCGATTGTCCTCATGGACGTATATAAGGACAATTGCCGGCCAGATGTGAGCCGGTTAGACATCATCGAGCTTGGTCGGCGGCGCGAATTTACGGATGCGGCGCGGCTGCGGATTGTCGAGGAAAGCTACTCAGCTCCGCGACTTGGGTCAGCGACGGCGCGCAAATACGGGCTTTCGCGCTCGCTGTTGAATACGTGGCGGCGCGCATATCGGGAAGGTCGGCTTGCCGGCAGTGATTTTGATGGCTTCGTGCCTGCGCTTGTCGTGCCGGAGTCGCCCGTGCCGACGCCTGTCTCGCCAAGTTTGTCGGCGGACGGGCGCATGGAGGTACTTAGCGCAAATGGGCGTCGCGTCATTGTCGACCGCAATGTCGACGTCGATGCCTTGCCGCGCATCATCCAGGGTCTTGAGGCTCTGCGATGATCCCGATTTCGGCAGGCGTTCGGGTTTGGCTGGCGACGGGCTACACGGACATGCGGTGCGGATTCCCGTCGGTTTAAACTCACGCACCGAGGGAAGATAAGCCATCTATATTTGCGGCGAACACCCTAAACCGCGTTAGCCGCTAAAGTTCGTCGCAGGTTTTGGACTTTTGCGACAAAGAATTGTCGCGGAAGCTAACTCCCCGCGCGTGTCACTTTCGCGATCGAAGCCATGCGGCGACCATTTCGATCTCGTTGGTAAGAATGCCACCGCTGTAGTTCTCTGGCAGGCGAGAGAGTTTTTCAACACTGTCCATCCCGGTCGAGAAATCGCCGCCATGATAGGGGCCGACAACGAACGCGGTGCTTCCAACTGAATCCATCCGATTTAGAAAACGATCAGGCCAGCCCCAAAGCCACGGGGCCACGTTGATCGGGACGAGCACCACCGTTGAACGGCATTCGTCTGGCATCGCGGCCGTCCATCCATAAGCGATGTAGCGCAGCAGGCATCCCTTTAGGGAAGCACGCGACATCGTTTTCAAGCCGGGCACTGCGGTGCGCAAGGCTGCGATCGGCCGATCCCCGCCATAAGCCATGACGGCCGCTCGCCGCTCCGGCGAAAGGGCGTTCAAGAACGTTGCCAGTTTCGATCCTTCATCCGGATCGTTGCTCTTCACGTTGATCAGGAAGAGCCGGTCAGGAAAAGCCTCAAGCACTTCGGCAAGAGTCGGCATCATGCCGACACCGCTGCCTCGGAACGGATATGTCCTGCCGCCATCGGCAGTGTAGCCGTAGCCTATGTCAAGTTTCTTGAGGCCGAGCGATGTTGGGTTCGCGCTCCCGGCTGGTGCCTTGCCTATGCTTAGGTAATGAGACGGCGTCATACCGTCGCGGAAATCCTGGCTTTCGAACGCTGCAAAAGTCAGGATATCATCCCGTGCAGAAATCTGGATTTTTCCGTGCAGAAATCTGGATTTTTGCGAAAGGTAGCGTTTCAACTCATGGGCAGTTTTCACGTCCTTCCAGCAGCGGCGAACGACATTCTACCGTGGCTGGCGCTTGCCAACGAGGTCGAATACCTCTTCGGACCCATGCTGGAATTCGACGCAATTCCAGCGCGGAAAGTTATGGAAAAGCGCGCATATTGTGTTAGTTCCTCCGCCAATAGGCTTGCGGGCGCAATGTTGCTCGGCGGATCGGATAGCGGATACTGGATAAGATGGTTGGCGGTAAGCTCAGCCTCTCGCGGACGCGGGATAGGCACGGCTCTGGTTACGACGGCGTTGAAAGCATTCCCGCCGCGATCCTCGGTTTATGTTGATACGTTCGTAGATGACACATTAGACGGTAGAGCCGCGCGTCGCCTCTATGAGCGTTCGGGTTTTACGCCACTTTCCGTTGTTTGTGACGGGGGCGTGCAGCGTTTGAGGTATTTTCGAGAAACCCCGTCTGATCGGAAAGAGGATTACGGTAGCGAAGCGAACTTATTGTCGCACAAATCCTAGATTTTGCGCGGGCCGCTTATCAACCCTGAAGGACCTGTGGAGATCGAGGATAGTTCGTGAAAACCGTTGTGAGCTCGCCGAAGGGAGTTAATCTCCCGCGAAAGGAGAGCAAAAATGCCAATAGAAGAACAGCAACTTCTCGGCCGTTTCCAAAGAGCACTAGGTGTTTAGTCCCGGCATTTGATGGATAGGATCGATGATGAATCGATCTGGCTCGGAAGTCCACCTTTTGCAGATGAACTCGTAGGGGGTGAGGCCCTTTAGTGTCTTGAGCCTGCGCCCAAAATTGTAGGCGTCGATGAAGTCGGCGAGATGCTTTTTCAGTTGTGCGTGATCGTCGTAGTGGAAGCGCTTGACAGTCGCTTCCTTGATCGTCCGGTTCATCCGCTCGACCTGCCCATTGGTCCATGGGTGCTTAACCTTTGTCAGGCGATGCTCGATCTCGTATTCCTCACAGACTCGGTCGAAGATGTGCTGGAAGGCATTTTGGTCACAGGCCCGGTTGGTGAACTGGATGCCATTATCGGTCAGGATAGTATGGATGGTGTAGGGCACCGCCGCGATCAGGTTGCGCAGGAACTGGGCGGCATTCATCTTGCCAGCTTTGGCATAGAGCTCAGCGAAGGCGAACTTGGACGTGCGATCAATCGCCACGAAGAGATAGAGCTTGCCCTCAGCCGTCTGCACCTCGGCAATATCGACGTGGAAGTAGCCGATCGGGTAGCTTTTGAACTTTTTCTTCGGTTCTTTGTCGCCTTTCACTTCCGGCAGGCGTGAAATGCCGTGGCGCTGCAGACACCTGTGCAGGGACGAACGTGTCAGATGCGGGATCGTCGGTTGAAGGGCATAGAGGCAGTCATCAAGAGGCAGCAATGTATGCCTGCGAAAGGCGACGATGACGGCTTCTTCTTCAAGGGAGAGGATTGTCGAATGCGGGTCCTTCGGGCCTGTCGGAAGATCGGCCAATGATGTCCGTCTCTTCCATTTGGCTATTGTCTTCTGATTGACCCCATACCGCTTTGAAAGCGCTCTCAGGCTCTCTTCACTATTTTGTATTGCTCGACGGATTGCCTCTGTCGTTGTGGCGCTCCCGTGTAGAACCTGGCCCATAGTGCCTCCCTCCATTCTAAGGAAAATAATGCACCATCAAATGCCGGGACTAAACACCTAGAGGGCATCGGGGCAGATGAGTGCTCAACGGAACGTGCGCAGAATCTCAGGAATCTAGTTGTCAGGACACTTGATAGTGGGATTCGCTTTCTCGCGAAGGAAAATCAAGTGCCAGCTGCAAATGACAGATAAGCTTTTTTTGCGAAGCGCACCGTGAAGCTAGATCGGGGTGCATCCTTGTGAAGAGGATTAGGGATGAACAAAAAACGAGACATGGACCTCATTCGGTCCATTCTGCTTGACATCGAAAATGGCAAGGACTGGTTCGAGACCACTTCCGATGACACCGCTGACGCGCTCGGCATCGATGGCACTGGCTTGAGCGAAGCCGATACCGAGCGCCTAGAATATCACCTTACCCTTTTGGAGAATGGTGGTTTTGCTGAGTTCACGAAGACCGGTGAGGGCTGGATTCCCGAACGGCTTACCTGGAAGGGACATGACTTCGCCGACAGCGTGCGCGATGAGGAAATCTGGCGTCGGACAAAAGAGGGAGCCAATGCTGCCAAGGGTTTCACCGTTGACCTCTTGGGTGCGCTTGCGAAGGGGTTTGTGAAAAAGCAAATCGAAGATCGTACCGGCATTGCACTCGATCTCTAGTCTGTTTTTCAGCGTCGGCAATTTTGTCGCAAATGTTAGCATATCCGCATCTACACCAGCCAATATCCTCATCCGCCTCTGACGCTTCTACAGAACGCGGTAAGACTGTTGCGTCATACCTTTACAAAACGCCCCACATACGGAACCTTCCCCTGCCACGAAGCCCGAGCTCCTGGACCAGCAACGCTTTCGCTGGGCATTTACTTTCTCATTTCAAATCGGAAATTGTCATACACGCGTTAGGTTTGGGCGTAAAATGGACCTCGATTTTCCGCTAACGATTTCATGAAGCACCCTTGCCAAACCGATTGCACGATCGAAGCTTGCCGACGGCGCGCCCGACTTCAGACGAGCAGTGGTCAATGGCACGTCGCGTCGCCAGCGAATTGGACAAGATCATCGATGGCGGCGGCCCAAGACAGGTTGCCCTTACACGCGCCGCGGCTGAACTGCGGCTGACCACACGGCAAATCTACAATCTCCTTAGGCGCTATCGCGCCGATCGCACGGTGACCGCCTTGCTGCCTCGCGCCGCGGCCAGTCGCCGCAAACGGCTGCCGGAACAGGTGGAGGAAATCATCGGCACGACACTCCGCGAGCGATGGCTGACGCTCGAACCGACCCCACTTGCTCCCGTGGTCGATGAGATCCGCGCGCGATGCGAGGAAGCTGGCCTTCCCGTGCCGTCTTATGTGACAGTAGCCCGGCGCATACCGGTGTTGTTTTCGCCTGAAGAGATCGCGAAGAAGCGATCAGCCAATCCAAAGCACCTGCTGCGGCTAAAACCACGACCCGGCTACATCCACGCGCCGCACCCACTCGCCGCGTGCCAAATCGACCATACGCCCACCGACATCAATTTCGTGGAGGTGGTCGACGGCGCCGGTGTGTTCGTCGGCCGCCCCTATTTGACGATTATCACCGACGTGGCGACACGATCCATTCTCGGCTTCTGCCTCACGTTGGAAAAGCCATCGGTTCTGTCCGTCGCGCTTTGTCTCGCCCACGCGATCTGCCCGAAAGATGCCTGGCTCGAAGCCCGCAATCTCAACCATGCCTGGCCGATGTTCGGTCGACCACGGCTGCTCGTCACGGACTCGGCGATGGAGTTCAAGGGATACGCCTTCCAGCGCGGCTGTGACGACTATGGGATCCGGATCCGTTATCGCGATCGCGGCCGCGTCCATCAAGGCGGGGTGGTTGAGCGGCTGCTGGGAAAGCTCAATGCGGTTCTCGCCACCTACCCCGGTTCGTCGGGACGCTCGGTCGCCCACCGCGACGAATATCCGTCCAAGCGGCGCGCCTGCCTGAACTTTGCCGATCTGGAGCGTTGTATCGCGCTCGCAGTCATCGATCACAATCTCCAGGAAAATTCCAAAACCCTGAAGGTGCCGCTGACTGAATGGCAACGGAACAGTGCCGAACTGCCGGACTTTGGCGATGATCCGCAGCGCGTGCTGCTGTCGTTTCTGCCGGGGACGGAAAGACGACTGTCGCCGCAAGGCATCAGCATGTTCGCTATACACTATTATTCGCCGTGGCTGGGCACCCTCGTTCCCGAGCGTGACCGGATCGAAAAGCTCGAGGTGCGATACGATCCCCGCGACATCAGTCATATCTACATCCGCGACCCGGAAACCCGTCGGTTTCGGCCGGTCGAACGACGCGACGGTCAGCCGATGCCGCTGACGTTATGGGAACACGCGGCAGAGCGCGCCCGTCGGCGCGCGATCAATCAACGCTCA
Source organism: Rhizobium leguminosarum (assembly GCF_001679785.1). NCBI lineage: Bacteria > Pseudomonadati > Pseudomonadota > Alphaproteobacteria > Hyphomicrobiales > Rhizobiaceae > Rhizobium > Rhizobium leguminosarum. The sequence goes on along the minus strand of NZ_CP016288.1, from coordinate 182,955 downwards.
AATGTCGAGAAGGTGGCGTTTCGCCGCGAGATCACAGCCATAGCGGATACTGCAAAGTCTTCGAAGCGCCGGCTGCGCGACACCGTGCGCAATGCCTATGCCGCTGCGGCGGAAAAGCCCTATGCGGTCATGCAGCCGCCGGCGCCTCCTCCCACATCACATCCCCCGCGCCAGAAGAACCGGATGCCGGTGGAGGATTGGTAGCCATGGCGGATCATTTGCTCGAGCATGTCCGGCCGTATCTTGACCGTGATCAAGACGAGAGAATTGCTTATATCCGGGCGCCACGGTGGATCGGGCATCATATCGCCCAGGATAGCCATCGGCGGCTGGCCGAACTCTTGGAACGACCGCCGTCTTTGCGAACCCAGGGGCTGATGTTGGTCGGTCCCTACGCCAACGGCAAGACGATGATCGCCGAGCGGTTCGCTGTTGAGCACCTGAGAACCGGACCCGAGCAAAAAGTATGGATGGTCCAGACACGCGAAGGCGCCGGCCTCGGCCATTTCTATGCCAGCATTCTGCAGGCGCTGCGCGCTCCAGGCGGAGAGATATGGGATCTTCGCCGCAAGGCAGAGCAGCTCGACCACTTGCTGTCCATCCTAAAGCCGAGGGTGCTGATTTTCGACGAGTTTCACAATGCGTTACGGGCCGGGCCTGCGACGTCGAAGCCGTCTTCGCTTTCCTGCGGCGGATTGGCCGCCAGTACGACATCTCGCCGGTGTTGATCGGAGAGGTAGCCGTCTGCGACTTCATCAACGCGACCAGCGAGATGGCGAGCCGCTTCGACCTGGTGGCAGTCCCCCGGTGGCAATATGCCGAGAGCTATCTCATGTTGCTCGACAGCCTCGAAGCCGCTTTGCCGCTCGCAAAGAGCTCAGATTTGTCGAACGAAGCATTGGCGCGGCGGATATTCGATCTCTCTGAAGGCTTGATCGGCGAAATTATCACCGTCGTCACCAAAGCTGCCATCGCCGCGGTCAGATCAGGGAGCGAGCGCATCAGCAAAGCCAGCATCAGCGAGCTGCGCTACGTGCCGATCTCGCAACGGCGCAACTCGGCCCTGCGTGAGAGCCTTCTATGAGAACGGTCGACGCGCACGCGCCGACAATCAGCATTCGCGAACGGTATCATAACGTCGTTGCTGACCGGTGGCCGGTCACGGTGATGCCGCAGCCGGAGGAATTACTGTCGAGCTGGCTGCATCGGCTTGCCTACGCCAATGGGGTCCCCCCGAAAGCCTTCGTTCGTGTGCTCGGGCTTAATCCAGGAATGTGGTCGGCAGCCCTCGATCTAAAGCTCCCGGCCGACATCGCAAACCTGCTGTACACCAAAACAGGTGTCGCCCCCGATCAGCTCGCCGTAATGACGTTGTCGCGAGATCTGCCGGGGCAACTTCTGTTGCCGCTGCGCTGCAACGGGCATCGCGATGGTTCTGCTTGGCTGCAGTTCTGCAGCCGCTGTTTGGCTGAGGATGCGCAACCATATTTTCGGCGTCGATGGCGACTGGCCACACGGGTTTCATGCACACAGCATGGCTGTAGGTTGCGCGACCGATGTCCGTCCTGCAATGGCCGCATTACGGTTTTTGACCAGGCCGGACTCGTGCCGCAACACTATTGCGTCGCCTGCGGCTACGACTTGCGCCGCGCACCGGTTCCGTACATCAGCCCAGCGACGAGGGCGCTGGATCGATGCATCGACAACATCTGCAGTCTGGAAGCAATTGGCCGTTCTCCATTGGGCGCTGCGCTCATTCGTCGCCTGCTGAACATGCCCAGTGCTGCTGGCGGCTACTACAAAACGATGATGCTCTCCAGTCTGTCGACAGCGGCGCGGACATACTGCGCCGAACGTCTCACCAGCCCAAGTGAATGGCCGGTGGATTATGCGACGGATGATGAAAAGGACCGCAAGGAACACCGTTTGCGGCGTTTGATTCCACCGACGAATGATCATTCTGCCTGGACCGAGCTGCTTGCGAATGCGCTCGGTCGAAGAAGAGGACGGCCGATGGTATCAGAGCGCAATGAATCGGGAATAGAGCTTCTGGACTTGCTCGGCGCCTATGCCAGAACGAGCCCAGGTCCCGGCCGTCGCCTGGTGCAGGAACTGATTGGAACGTAACGAAGCTTGCAGAGCATCTTCACTCCTCCAGAGCATCACTCTCGGGCGTACCGGTGGCGGTCTCCTCAAGCGCCTGCCGGCTGAGCAGACCGGCATCCTCCAATCGCTCCAGGTCAGGCAGATCGCGCAGCGTCTCCATGCCAAAAGCGGAGAGGAAATGCTTCGTGGTCACATAGGTGTACGGCGCACCGGGCGTCGGACTGCGGGGGCCAGATGCGATAAAACCCGCCCCTCGCAAGGCTCCTATCGTGTCGCGTGATACTTCCTTGCCGAAGATCTTCGACAGTTCTGCCCGCGTGACTGGCTGAAAGTATCCCACCGCCATCAGCACCATCGCCTCGAATTCCGACAGTGGCGCCGCGCCTCCCCGCGTTGGCGCCGACGAGGCGCGGATCGTCTCTGAAAACCGCACCCGGGTCCGATGCTGCCAGCCGTCGGCGACCGACACCAGTTCATACGGCCGGGAACTGAGTTCCTCGCGCAGATCATCAATGAGCAGATCGATGCTGCAATCTTTACCGACCACTCGCGCCAATGTCTCGCGGGTCACCGGCTCGGCGGAGGCAAAGACCACTGCCTCGACCCGCAGCATCCATTCGCGCCAGCGCAATTCCGCCGGAAGATCCTCCAGCTCGCGGTCGAACAGCAGCTCGTGTTGTGGATCCTTGTCCCGCCGGCGCCTGGTTTTTGCTGCGCTCTGTCCCGCCATGCTCACAACCCGTAAATCCGGAAGGACGAACGGCCGGACAATTCGCGCACCGCCCCAAAACCTTCGAGCCGCTCGAACAATCGCGTGCTGGCCCAGCGGGAGAGACCAGCGCTCGGTGAGGATGCCGGCATGGCATCCTCACCGAGCAGCTTGCGGATGACGGCCTCGGCGCCCTTGGTGCGCAGCTTCGGCGCGACTGCAAGAAGCTGGTCGGCCCGGCGGGCGATTTCCGACGCGGAGCGTAGCGCTGTGCTGGCACTGTCGACCAGGGCAAGGCAGACGGCCCGCGGGAAGGCCTGATCGCCGGGCCGCACCCGTCCCCTCCCTCCGATCGTCCGGAACGCCGGTCCATAACGTTCGGTCATCAGCAGAGGCAGGGGAAAGGGCCATTTCAGCATCGCGGCGATCAGCACGTCGGCCAGCGCCCAGGCGAGCACTTCAGCATCCGGTCGCTCGGCATAAATCTTCGTCATCAGCTCCGCTGCGGCGAAGGGCGCCGGGCGGCCGGACTGCAGCGCGGCGCCGGCATGCTCGACCGCGGCGGCGAGGTGATCGTCCCAGCCGAATTCCATAAAATCGGCCAATTCGGCAACGAGCTTCGACGAAAATCCGGGTTTTCGCGCGGATAGCCTTTTGTAGGCCGAAAACACCTTGCCGGCAGGGCCGGGATCGTCGCCCGCCGCGATGAGGAGCACAGCGTCACGGAGCGCCGTCTCGTCCTCGATACGACCCATCAGGCGCACTGCGGCCACAGCGCATTTCAGGGCTTGGCGGGACCGCCAGCAGCCGGCCCAGGCCGGCTCGGAGCGCACGAGATCGTCAAGTGATTTCAATGCGATGCCAGAGGCGAAAGCGGCGCCCGCTTCCGTCATCTCTCGCCCGCCCGCCACTGCCCATTCGGGGAGGCGCGGCGGCCAGGTCGGGATTATCGGTGACGGCGTGACGAGCGAATCCATGCGGCAGAGTGTACATCAGGTGTGCGGTTTAAGCGAGTATATGTTCTCATAACTGCACGCTATGTCGATACATAAAAACGAACGATAAACTTCCATTATCGTTCATTTCTGTCATTATAGAAGAATGACGCAAATCATCGAGCAAAACAGCGAAATTCACGCCGAGGCGAGCTCTGCTCCGTCTCTCAGCACGGCCGCCGACGGTGACATTTCCGCGCCGCAGGCGTCGGCCGGTCTCCCCTCCCCTCTTCCGGATGCCGACGCAGGCATGCCGGCCCATCTGCAGGATCTCACCGACCGTGCCCGCGGCTATGTCGAGGCGGCCAGCTCCGCCAACACCCGCAAGGCCTATGCCTCCGATTGGAAGCATTTTTCCGGATGGTGCCGCCGCCAAGGGCTGGAGATCCTGCCGCCCAACCCGCAAACCGTCGGTCTCTACATCACCGCCTGTGCCGGTGGCAGTGACGCAGTCACCGCCTCGGGTGCGGCAATCGCCGGCCGCAAGCCGAATTCGGTGACGACGATCGAGAGGCGGCTGTCTGCGATCACCTGGAACTATGCCCAGCGTGGCACGCCGCTGGACCGCAAGGATCGCCATATCGCCACAGTGCTTGCCGGCATCCGCAACACCCATGCCGCTCCTCCCCGGCAGAAGGAAGCCGTGCTGCCCGAACACCTGATCGCCATGCTGGAAACGCTCCCCCGCGGCACCTTGCGGGGCCTGCGCGATCGGGCGATGCTGCTGATCGGCTTTGCCGGCGGGCTGCGGCGCTCCGAGATCGTCGGGCTCGATGTCGGCCGCGACCAGACGGAGGACAGCCGTGGCTGGATCGAGATCCTCGACAAGGGCATGGTCGTCACGGTCCGGGGAAAACGCGGTTGGCGCGAAGTGGAAATCGGTCGCGGCTCCTCGGACGCCACCTGCCCCGTCGTCGCGCTGCAGACGTGGCTCAACCTTGCAAGGATTGCGCACGGCCCCCTCTTTCGGCGGGTCACCGGTCAAGGCAAGGATGTCGGCCCCGACCGGCTGCTCGATCAGGAAGTGGCGCGCCTGGTCAAGAAGGCGGCCCTGGCTGCCGGCGTGCGCCCCGACCTTACCGAGACCGAGCGTGCGGAAAAGTTCTCAGGCCACTCGCTGCGGGCCGGGCTTGCCTCCTCCGCTGAAGTCGACGAACGCTACGTGCAGAAGCAGCTGGGCCACGCGTCTGCCGAGATGACCCGAAAATATCAGCGGCGGCGGGACCGGTTCCGGGTGAATCTGACCAAGGCATCCGGACTTTGACGGGCCCCTCCCCTGCCCGGCGTGAAGCCGTTAGGTCAAAAATTGGGTGCCAAGTTTTAGGCTTAGCGCTTCAATTGAAATCGGGAAGTAAAAGCCACATTGGTGCTCTAACCATCGATAACAAACGTTTATCGATGGTTGTTGATCTGGAGCCGCAAATCAGCAATGTCCGTCGTCCTGGACGACGGGAAACGCTTGGTTTTCCGGCCTTTTTCGTAAATTTCGGCGAGGTTCGGCGGAACAGTCTTCGCTCTTGAGGCCGTTTAGAGCAGCCCTCCCCTGCCGATGAGCGTAGAATTCTCCGTGGTCCTCTCGCTCTAACGGGCTTTCATGGCCCTCCCCTCCTCCGATCTCCTTATTTTCTGGCATTTTCGCCGCAGAGCGCCGCCTGCGCACGTTTTGCAGCTCCCGGAGACCCACGCTCATTCTGCACTGCGTATTGAGTCTGGTGGGGCTCCATTTATCCTCTAAAACACGCTTGCATCTGGTCGTTTTCTCACGCATCCATTATCTGTACAAAGCACCACAAAAAGCCCGAAAAAACATATGGCAAAACGACAAGCCGCCAATCCATCGCCAGCTCTGAAGCGCCTTATCGGCTACGCACGCGTCTCGACCGAAGATCAGGTTCATGACGCTCAGATGGACGAGCTGCGCGCCGTCGGCTGCGAACGAATTTTTCAGGAGCACGGCTCCGGCGCATCACGAGCGCGGCCGGTTCTGACGAGACTGCTCGGAGAGCTCACTGCTGGCGACATCCTCGTCGTAGTCCGCCTTGATCGGCTGGCCCGGTCGGTCAGCCACCTCCTGCAGGTGATCGAGGATCTCGAAGACCGCGGCGTTCATTTCAGGTCGATCCGCGATCCGATCGATACGTCCACGCCCCAGGGGATGTTTTCTCTCCAGGTCCTTGGTGCCGTCGCGCAGCTCGAGCGAGCGTTGATCGCTGAGCGAACCAGGGCCGGCATCAAGGCAGCAAAGGCCCGCGGCAAGCTGCCAGGCAATCCAGGCCTTCGGGAGCGGCGACCGGAAGCGATCAAGGCGGTGTCGAAGGCCCGGGAAAAACTCTATCTCGATGAACTGATTTCCTCTGCCCAAACCTGGCTCCCCACCGTTCGGCAACTTCGCCCAAAGCATAGCTGGGACAATGTCGTGCGGGTTCTCAACCGTCGAGGCCATGACTGGACGGTGGAAAGGCTACGTCGCGCCGTGCATCGCATGGTGCGGGAGAAGTTGGCCGAGCCCGAGTTACTGGTGCGCTCGCCGCGCCGCGCGCCAGAAGATCATCTGATGAAGCTCGTTGCAGCGATTGCCATTGCCGATCCCGGCCTGTCGCTGCGCGACATTGCCAGCCAACTGGATCAGATGGGAGAGCGCCCGGCGCGCGGCGGACGCAAATGGCAGCCATCATCTGTCCGTGACCTGCTGGATGAGGCGCATCGGTTCGGTCTCATCCGTCGTTGAGAGCACGGAGCATCAACCTACCGATTGCGCGGCTTCTTGCCCTGCCTGATTTCGGCGGCAGAGATTTCCAGTCTTGGCTCTGGATAATGTCGCGGGCGAGCTGCCGGTATTCGATTCCGGGCGGAGTTTCAGGACTGATGTCAGCTGAGTCGATAAAGGGGCCCGGGAATCTGGGACGGTGGACCTAAGCTCGAATTCCCTAAAGGCTTTGCGAACGTGGGAAGGAAGCCGCGGATTGGTCTTAGGCAACGCAGAACGCTGACTCTGATCGCGCTGGCGTTGCGGTTGGCCACCTTTGACGATCAGAGAGGACGCATGCCCACTTGCGCAAACGCCTCACACGGCAAGGTCAAGATAGCCTCGCCCCGAATCATCCCGATCAACCTGCACTACGGCAATGGTTCTGCCGGCGTCCAGTGCCACCCAGCAGCAGGCAGCCGCCCCAGCCGTCACATAGGCAAACCATTCATCGGTCGGGAATGACAGCCGGCGCGATAGCTCCGCATCCTCAAACCATGTGCGCAGGTCACGGAGATCATCGCGGGCAAGAGGGCGAAAAATGATCTACATCTGTATTCGCAAAACTCCCGATTAAAACGATACTTGTTTCCCGACTTTTGCAACGTCGCAGAATACTGGCCTGCTGCCGGTTTCATGGACACGAGGTTAAGGTGTTCCTCCTGAAACCGGAGAGCATGAATGCAAAGACGAATATTCAGCCGCGAGTACAAGCTTGAGGCGGTGAAGCTGGTCAGGGAGCGTGGGGTTGCCGTTGCGCAGGCTGCCCGTGATCTTGATGTCCACGAGAATGTGTTGCGCAAATGGGTTCGGGAATACGGCGACGATCCCAGCCAATCCTTTCCTGGAAAAGGGCAAATGAAGCCGGAGCAGCTTGAGATCGAGCGGCTCCGTCGTGAAGTCGCAAAGCTGAAGGCAGAGCGCGATATCCTAAAAAAGGCCGCAGCCTACTTTGCCAGGGACGCGATATGAAGTTCGCGTTCGTTGCAAAGCACCGCTCGATCTGGCCGGTGGCATGGCTCTGTGAAGCGCTGGGAGTTTCTCGTTCAGGTTTCCACGCCTGGTTCAATCGTTCTCCGAGCGAACATGCACGCCATGACGAGGTCCTGCTGGAAAGGATCAAGCAGAGTTTCCAGTCCAGCGACCGCACCTATGGTGCCCGACGGGTCTGGCACGATGTGCTGGAGGAAGGGTTATCCTGTGGCCTCCATCGTATTGAGCGGCTGATGCGCTTGAATGCGCTCAGGGCAAGACCGAGGCGGCGTGGCTTGCCAAAGGATGCCGGTGACCGTGCCGTCATCATGCCTAACGTGCTGGACCGCCAGTTCGTGGCAGACCGTCCGAACCAGAAATGGGTGGCTGACTTCACCTATATCTGGACCGCGGAAGGCTGGCTGTATGTCGCAGCCGTCATCGACCTGTTCTCACGCCGTGTCGTCGGCTGGTCGATGAATGCCAACATGACAGCCCAACTCGTCACAGATGCGCTGATCATGGCGATATGGCGTCGAGGAAAACCAGATGCTCTGCTGCATCACTCCGACCAGGGCAGCCAATATACCAGCGAGCAGTTCCAGCGCCTCATGGGAGATCACGGCATCACCTGCTCGATGAGCCGCTCTGGAAATGTCTGGGACAACGCTGCAATGGAGAGCTTCTTCTCCTCACTGAAAACGGAGAGAACGGCACGGAAGGTTTATCGCACGAGGAATGACGCCAGAGCCGATGTGTTCGATTACATCGAGCGCTTCTACAACCCGAAGCGTCGCCACTCGACACTGGGCTATCTCAGCCCCAATGACTTTGAAACAAAGGTGGGATTAGCTTAACCTCGTGTCCGATAAACCGGCAGCAGGCCATACGGAGTTCTGCGATAGCCGCAATGACGCTTTTGAGTGAGAGCTCCCCTCGCTGCTCTGCTCCGCAGGGGATAGAGTTCGTTGGCAACACAGGTCGATTCGGCGGAGGTCCCCAACGCGTTCCGCGGCAAGAGTTACGACGGCTGGATAAAGCGAGCACTTTGGCTTGCGCTTTTCCAACGCCGGCGAGGAACCGCAGTTTCTCTCGCGAAGCTAGATATCTCTTTGTTTTCCCTGGATGCGAGGCTCGAAATCATCGATTTCGCAGGAAGAACACCGTCAGTGTATTAACTGCTTGTTAACCAAAAAACTCTTGCCCGGCTGACAGAATCGGGGCCTATTGCCATCGGCGGAAATCTTTCGAGTTTTCGCTTCGAACCGCCACTGGCAGGAAACGGGTTATGAGATGGCGAAAAACGCCGCAAAGACAGCGCCGGAAATCGAAGGATTGACCGCTTTGATGGAGCGGCATGCTGAGGCCCTGTCGGGACAATTGCAAGCGCATCATGTCAAGGTCTTTCCGCCGTCTGCAGAGAAAGGGATCCGAGGGTTTGGACCGTCGGAGGCCGCCAAGCTTCTCGGCGTCAAAGAATCCTATCTTCGCCAAATCGCGTCAGACATGCCGGAACTGAACGTCAGTACGGGTGCGGGCGGCCGTCGTATATTTTCGATCGAGGATATCCATCAGATTCGGAAGCATATGGATCAGGTGGGCCGCGGCAATCGGCGCTACCTGCCCCACCGGCGCGATGGCGAGCAGTTGCAAGTTATCTCCGTGATGAATTTCAAGGGTGGATCGGGCAAGACCACGACGTCGGCACATCTGGCCCAATATCTTGCCATGCGGGGATATCGCGTGCTCGCGATCGATCTCGACCCCCAGGCAAGCCTGTCCGCCTTGTTCGGCAACCAGCCGGAAATTCATGTTGGTCCGAACGAAACGCTCTACGGCGCCATTCGCTACGATGAAGAGCAGCGCCCGATCGAAGAGGTGGTCCGGGGAACGTACATACCCGATCTCCATCTCATTCCCGGCAATCTTGAGCTTATGGAGTTCGAGCACGACACACCGCGCGCCCTAATGAGCCGCAAGGAAGGCGATACGCTTTTCTACGGGCGTATCAGCCAGGTCATCGAGGACATCGCGGACAATTACGACGTCGTCGTCATCGACTGCCCTCCCCAACTCGGCTATCTCACGCTTTCGGCGCTGACCGCCGCAACGTCGATCCTGGTGACTGTGCATCCGCAGATGCTCGATGTCATGTCGATGAACCAGTTTCTGGCAATGACGTCAAACCTGCTGCGGGAAATCGAAAATGCCGGCGCCAGGTTCAACTTCAACTGGATGCGGTATCTTATCACCCGCTTCGAGCCGAGCGACGGCCCACAAAACCAGATGGTCGGTTACCTCCGATCGATCTTCGGCGAGAACGTGCTCAATTTTCCGATGTTGAAGACGACTGCTGTCTCCGATGCCGGGCTCACAAACCAGACACTCTTCGAAGTCGAGCGTGGCCAATTCACGCGTTCGACATACGATCGCGCCTTGGAGGCGATGAATGCCGTCAATGACGAGATCGAATCTTTGATCAAAAAAGCGTGGGGTAGATCCACATGAGCCGAAAGGACATTTTGGGCGTTTCCGCAACCGTACCTGCCGCGCCCTCGCCGCACGACCCGCAATTGGCAAAGAGCCGAACCATGCCGCTTCTCGGCGTTGCTCGCAAGGACCGAGACCCGGCGACAAAGCTGACCGCCAATATCGGCAATGCTTTGCGCGAGCAGAACGATCGCGTGGAACGAGCCGAAGAAATCGAACGGCGTCTTGCAGAGGGCCAGGCGGTGATCGATCTCGATACGAACGTCATCGATCCCTCGTTCATGCAGGACCGGATGCCGGGCGACATTGATGGGCTGCTTGCGTCTATCAAGGAACAGGGCCAACAGGTGCCGATCCTCGTGCGCCCTCACCCGCAACAGTCCGGCCGCTATGAGGTTGCCTTCGGTCATCGCCGCTTACGCGCGGTGACCGAACTCGGCCTGGCGGTTAAGGCGGTTGTTCGCGACCTGACGGACGAGCAACTGGTCGTTGCCCAAGGCCAGGAAAATAACGAGCGCCAGGATCTTTCCTTTATTGAGAAAGCGCGATTTGCCGCCCGTCTGAAGGAACGGTTCCCTCGAGACGTGATCATCTCATCGATGTCCGTCGACAAGGGCGATCTCTCCAAGATGCTCTCCATCATCGAAGCTCTTCCCGCGGACCTGATCGATGCCATCGGCCCTGCCCCCGGCATCGGCCTTAGAAGCTGGCAGGAACTGGCCGATCTGATCGAAAAGGCTTCCTCGGCCGACAACGTCCTCGAACGTGTGCTTTCCAGCGAATTTCAGGCGCTTCAATCCGCCGACCGGTTCAAGGCGCTGATTGCGCATCTGAAGCCGCGCCGGTTGGAACGCGGTCTCCCTGAGGTCATGGCGAGCCCTGCTGGCGAGCGCCTGGCGCAGGTGAAGCAGAGCAAGGCGAAGGTGGAAATCATGATCGATCGGAAGGCGACGCCGGACTTTGCGGCCTTCGTGCTCGAGCAATTGCCGACGCTTTATGAAGCGCACCGTGCGAAACAGAAACAGAAGAAGGAAGCGTAACGCGCAAAAGAAAAGAGCCCCCTCAACGTTGCCGTCGCGGAAGCCCTTCTGTCTCTTTAGCACGAACAGAATCGCATTTCCTCGAATCCTCGTCAAGAGTCTTTGGCACCGATTTGGTGAGCAAATTTCTATTGCCTGCTGAAAGGTAAGAGACGATGCAAACGGGAAGTGTGACGACGCCCTTTGGGCGGCGGCCGGTTTCACTTGCCTTGGTTAGACGGCAGCAAGCTGTTGCCGAGATCAAGGCGGGGAAGTCGGCAGAGAAGTGGAAAGTCTTTCGCGACGTTTCTGCGGCAATGACGCTGCTGGGAATTCAGTCGAACAGCCTGGCGGTGCTTGACGCCTTGCTGAGCTTCTATCCGGAAAATGACTTGCGTCAGGACGCGCCGCTCATCGTTTTTCCGTCGAACGCTCAGCTGTCATTGCGTGCCCATGGCATGGCGGGTTCCACCCTCCGACGGCATCTTGCGGCGCTTGTTGAGGCCGGCCTGATCGTTCGAAAAGATAGCGCCAACGGTAAGCGCTACGTACGCAGAGACCACACGGGTGACATCGAGAGCGCCTTCGGTTTCGATCTTTCGCCATTGCTGTATCGCGCGGAAGAGCTCGCCATGTTGGCGCAGCAGATCGTGGCGGAGCGCGCCGCCTTCAAAAGGATGAAGGAGAATCTGACGATCTGCCGGCGCGACGTGCGCAAGCTGATTTCGGCTGCCATGGAAGAAGGAGCGGCAGGCGATTGGCAGGCGATCGAAGGCATTTATGTAGGGCTGATTGCGCGACTGCCACGCACGCCAACGCCTGCTGACGTAAGCGCAATCCTCGAAGAAATGCAGATGCTGAAAGAGGAAGTGCTCAACCGGCTGGAAAATCAGGAGAAAGCAGAAAATCCCAGCGGCAATGCTGCCCATATTGAGCGTCACATACAGAATTCAAATCCCGAATCCTTTAATGACTTTGAACCTAGCTCTAGAAAGGAGCAGGGGGCAAAGTCGAGCGGGGCGGATGGAATCCAGCGAGAACCGTTGAAGGCATTCCCTCTCGGCCTGGTGTTGAAGGCCTGCCCGCAGGTTATCGATTATGGGGCCGGCGGCGCGATCGGGACCTGGCGCGAGTTGATGTCCGCAGCCATCGTCGCCCGGTCGATGCTGGGGATCAGCCCGTCGGCGTATCAGGAGGCGTGTGAGATCATGGGGCCGGAAAATGCGGCGGTCGCGGTTGCCGGCATCCTGGAGCGAGCAAACATGATCAATTCTCCGGGCGGATACTTGCGGGATCTCACGCGGCGGTCTGAGCGAGGCGAATTTTCACTGGGACCCATGATCATGGCCTTGTTGAAGGCGAATGGTCTGGCGCAAACGAGAGCGGGGTAGGGGCGGCCGGGCCATTTCGAAGAGAACCGCGGTGACGTTTGCCCTCCCAAAGGCTCCGTAGAAAAGTTGGTCGCGACCAACGCTCCTAAACCCTTGTAGTCGTTTGATTTTTGAATTTCGATATTTTGCAGCGAAATCACCAGCTGGGAGTACGGCCTTCGAGGAAGACCGAGGGGTGATCTCCGATAGGCGCGGCGCCTGGCGGTAGGAGAAGCGAGCCAGTCTCGGATCATCGATCCTACAGATCGGCTAAAGGCCCATCATCGTGTGAAGAGGCGCTCGATCTCCCCGCGCTGTTCGGCGTGTTTCGGCGGATTGTCGTTCTTTAGTCTTTGCAGGTTGAGGATCTTCCAGCGGACGGCCGGCAAGGCGAGGGCGTGCGGCAAGCCGATAACCTCGAAGTCGGGGTCACCATCGTGAAGGGACAGCAGAAACGTGCGGGCCTTGTCATCAAGGCGCGCCTGGATGTCCTTCAGGAGCCGCTCCCGGACGTCCAGCAATTCGTCCAGCGAGACCTTCTCGATTGTCATCCCATCGAATTCTTGATTGAAGACATGCGCGACGTCGGCCCTATTGGGCTGCAGCAATTCGTGGGGCGGGCGTCCGGAACTCGCCACGTAGACGAGGAAGGTGCGAAACAGCGGGTCGGTCAGTCCCTCGTTTTCATAAAGCAACTTGATATCGAAGAGATCGCGCGGATGCTGGCGATCGACCGCTGCATGCATCTTGCCGCCGAAGAGGTCTTCGAAGGCGACAACCTGCATTTCTGCAAAACCAAATTGATCTTCGACTCGCTCGCTGACTCTGCGTCGTTCGACGGGGTGCACCGTGCCGCGGGCGACCGGAGAGGTTTCGATCTTGATTGCGGTCTGGCCCCGCCTCACCTCGACGCGCGTATCGCCGCCGCCACCGCCCGCTATTCGCGTAGCCCGGACACCCTTGATCCTTTCGACCTCCCCAGCGATCCGGTCGAGGGCCGCGTCGATTTCGGCCAAACTCTCGTCCCTTGGTTTGAGCGGAAGGTAGGTCAGGTCGATATCGACCGAGAGACGCGGGAGATCTCTGTAGAAGAGATTGATGGCGGTTCCGCCCTTCAAGGCGAAAACTGGTTCGTCGGCAATCATCGGCAAAGCCTGGACGAGGAGCTCGAGCTGGGAAATATACTGGTCACGGGCCATCGTTGCCCTCCGGCTTCCCAGGAAGATACTCTTCCGGAACGGTGATACGGTATGTGGGATGCAGTTTCCCGCCCTTGATGAATGATCGGTCGCCGCTTCCAAGATCGATGATCGATCGGTCGACATGCTTGAGCCAAGCATGCTCGTGGCGGTCGGCAAAGACGAAAAAAAGCCTTTTCACCTGGACCTTGGTGCAGTCGGCCAGAAGCTCGGTGATACGGCGCGGGCGCAGGTTGGTCAGACCCTCGAAGATCGTATCGAGGTTATGAAAGCCTTCGTTGTCCGGCAGTTCGTCCAGCGCTTCGAGGATGGCCCGCTCCGGCGTTGAAGCGCGTATCGTCCAGTTCTGTAGAAACAGGATGGCGTTGCCGTCCGGTTCAGCCGCCAGTGGTTCGATCCCAAGATTTGCCGTCTTGAAGAGTCGCGTGCTGCGCAGGACGGGGAGGCCATTGGTGGGGAGGTTCGCGAGCCATCGGGGAGCATCGCCATAGATGAAGATTTTTTCGGCGGCCCCTAGCGCCAGGTAATGCACATGCCCGCGAAGTCCGAGCGCCGTGCGGCCGCCGATATGGAACGGGTAATTCATGATCGTCTGTGCAGACATGACCGCAATGCGCCAGTCGATGCGTTCTTCTGCCGAACCATCCCGCCCCGAGGGACGCCGATAAACGCCATGCATGACGGGCTCGAGCCAGCCTCGGCGGAGATAGTCATGTGTCGAACTCCGGCGGATTTCCATTTTCCGCATCCATGCAGAATCCACGATGAAGCCTGCCGGGACCTCATCCAGCATCGACTTTAACTTATCGCGCTTTTGTTCGCTCATGACGGACAAAAATGGCACCTTTAAAAGTGGTGCGCAAGGAGACTTTATAAAAGAGGAAAAGTGTCCGTTCCAAACGGACTTTCAAAGCCGATCTGGCGACGGTGAAGCCCGCCCGTCATCGTTCGTTTTGAAGCCATTTTGCCCAAGGCTGTAGGAAGGCGCGACAGTTCTTCATGGCCACGCGCAGAAAATGCAGGCTTCGATCTTGCGATCCTTCCCTTTCGTACTCACGAAGCAGAACGCCCGGACCGGGACGCCAGATGTGCTTCGACCATGTTCGTCAAGATAAAGCACGCCGAACCTGATTGGATAAGTCGCCAGTCTCTAGCAACCAAGATGTAACGGTCATTGTTCGCCGATCAGAAAGCGGTTGACGAGGAGCGCTGCGACTTGCCTCTGCCAAGAAGGGCCGCGCGTATCTGCTCGCTTTTCGTCATCGCCGACGCAGCGGGGGGAGGGGAGGAAGAAGACGAATCGGACCTGCCATCGGCGTCGGCGGCCGTCTTTTGCTTCAGCGCCAGAAAGCGGTTCTGTGCTGTCATACGGTCGTCGTCGCTCATTGGCTCTAACTGTCTGCCATCAATGTCGTGGCGGAAGGAGTCCGGCTGGGCGCTCGCAAAGTAGTAACGCTTTGAATGCACGAAGGCGGCTACAGCACGCCGCAGCGTCGTCACACCAACACCCGGCTTCAGGAGCGCGCGTATTTCCTCAAAAAGGCCAATTGCGAAAGGTCGGATATGATCGCCAAGTTTGCTAGGGAGGATACCGATCGGACGGACAAGCAGGGCATTAATCGCCTCAGCTTTCCGGATATCGATATCTGCTGCCACGATTGGGCCACGGCTGACCATCCAAGGTTTCGTCATATCGTCTCAGCCCCTCTATCGTTTCCTGCGTGGTGGTTCTGCGATAGTCTGGATCCTTGATCGCTGCGCACATCCTGCTGCAGAAATGTGTATTGGAACAATCGATCTCAAGGAATGGATTGCGCTTCATTTCCATTTACCTTCTGTAACGGGCGTGCGGCGCTTTATGCAGAGGCTTCGCCAGCACAGGAGTGGCATCTTGGACAGAATCCACTATATTGCTGGCATGAGCGACGAACAGACCATATCGAACACGACCAAAAGTGCCGTCGAAAAGGTGCTTCGCGACCGTCTTGGTCCGGCAGGCTTTTCGGGAGCTGACATCCGCGCGGAACATGATAGCGATGGCGACCCGATTCTGCTCGTCGATGTGAAGTATGTCTACTCGGACAAGCCGATTAGTTCGAAGCTCACCTACGGGCTCTCGACCGAGGTCCGCAAAGCATTGAGCGCGCTTGGCGAGACGCGGTTCCCGCATATCCGACACCATTTCGACGAGCAGCAGAAGATCGCAAGTTAAGCCGTGTCGCACGATCTGATCGCTACAGCACGGCGGCTCGCAAAAGCAAGCCCACAGCGTCCGCGCCAATCTGACCTGAAGCGCGGTGTGAGCACGGCTTACTATGCCCTGTTCCACGCCCTCGCGCGTGACTGTGCCGACCTGCTCGTGGGAACTGGCGATACACGGAGCGAGCCGGCCTGGGCGCAGGTCTATCGGACTCTCGAACATGGGGTCGCGAAGAATTCCTGCAAGGCTGCAGCGGGCCGGGGATTTCCCGGTAATATAGTCTCGTTTGCAGACACGTTCGTGATCCTGCAGGAAGAGCGCCACCGCGCCGACTATGACCCGCTCGCGCGTTATGTCCGCGCCGAAGTCCTCGTACTAATCGACAACTGCGAGCAGGCCATCAAGGACCTTGCCTCCGCGCCACGATCGGACCGGAAGGCATTTGCGGTCTGGGTGCTTTTCCAAAAAAAGCGATAGCCCATACTTCGTTTTTGACCCGGCCCCCAAGGGCTTGCCGGCTCAGCCCTTCGAAAGTTTCGCGATCGTCGCGGCTGCGTCTTCGTACCTTGGACAAAAGGGGAAAAAGCGCGCATCTGCTACCGAAGCGACCAGGGGGCGCCCGTCCGTGGTGCTGCCGTGCAAATCCAATCGTGGTGGCCTTTGAGACCAATCGAGTGCCTGTCGCTTCGACCCAACACAGATATTGCTGTCAATCGCGAGATATCTTTAATGACGGAACAAACCAAGAACATAGCTTCCGGACATGACTTCTTCATCCGAAGCGTGCAGAAGATAGGACCATCCCGCAAGGTGGGCGTTTCCGCCCGATGCCCCTTTAGAGTCGATTCAAATGTTGCTGCATTTCGTTGCCCCTACGGAAGAATGTCGCCCATTTCTCCTCGATAAAGACCAACGTCCCGTTTTTCAGATTGCGTCCGGACCGTGAGCGTCGGTTGCGCATGGAAAATCGCCCCAAGCGCCGACTTCGACGCGCCCGTTTGCTCCCAAGATTTCCGCTAGCTCATCAAGAATTGTGTCGACGATCCGCCCGGCATCGCTGTGACAATGGCCTGGTTCTTATCACTGGTCCCTCATCGGAGCTACAAGTGGGTTTGTTGCGGGTATCGGAATAGGGGGAGCCAGAAGTCGATCAACGGGGGAGGGAGGTTGTACCGCAAGGCAAGGCGTAGGCAGGAGGCGGCGCAGAGGGAGAGGAGGGACGGGAAAGCTGTGACGGATTGAGAGGGTTGGAGAGAGGCTCCGCCCGGTCCGTCATGGAGAAACCGACATGGCCCAGGCCATTCAGAAAATCACCCTCAGTGCAGCCCGCGACATCCCCTTCAACGAGCTGGTGCTGAGCCAAGAGAACGTCCGCAAAATTAAGGCGGGCGTGTCGATCGAGGATCTCGCCGAAGACATCGCCCACCGTGGTCTGTTGACCAGCCTCAATGTCCGCCCCGAACTCGACGCTGACGGCAACGAGACCGGCATCTACCGCATCCCGGCCGGCGGCCGTCGCTATCGTGCCCTCCAGCGGCTTGTTTCGCAGAAACGGCTTTCCAAGACCGCGGGCGTTCCCTGCATCGTCAGCCGCGGTGAGACGCCGGAAGTCGAGGATTCGCTTGCCGAAAACGTCCAGCGCGTCAGTCTGCACCCGCTCGATCAGTTCCGTGCTTTCCAGACCTTGCGGGAGCAGGGGCTTGGCGAGGAGGAGATCGCCGCGCGCTTCTTCGTTTCGGTCGCGACCGTCAGGCAGCGGCTTCGTCTGGCGTCCGTCTCGCCGCGGATTCTCGACCTCTATGTCGAGGACGAGATGACGTTGGAGCAGATCATCGCCTTCTCGATCACCAACGACCACGTTCGCCAGGAGCAGGTCTGGGACACGATCTCGCGTTCGCATAGCCGCGAGCCTTATTACATCCGCCGGCTGCTGACCGAAACCGCAATCCGTGCCAGCGACCGCCGCGCCGTTTATGTCGGTATCGAAGCCTACGAGGCCGCCGGCGGCATCACCATGCGGGATCTGTTTGATCAGGATCAGGGCGGATGGCTGCAGGATCCGGCGCTGCTTGAGCAGCTTGTGATGGAAAAGCTCACGTCCGACGCCGAGGCGATCCAGGTGAGCGAAGGCTGGAAATGGGTCGAAGCGGCCTTCGATTTTCCGTACGGCCACACGTCCGGCCTGCGCCGCTTCTACGGCGAGCAGGCCGAAATGACTGAAGATGAACTGGCACGCTATGACGCCACCCGCGCCGAATACGACAAGCTCGACGCAGAATATGCGGAGGCAAACGAGTACTCGGAAGCGACCGAACAAAAGCTGGAGGAACTCGGCAGCGAGCTCGACCGGCTCAACGACCGACCGTACGTGTTCGATCCGCGGGAGGTCCCCCGCGGCGGTGTCTTCGTGTCGCTCGGCGCCGGTGGCGAGCTCAAGATCGAGCGAGGTTTCGTGCGACCCGAGGATGAACCGAAGGCTGAGACCGATCCCTCGCCTGATGTCGGTGACGATGGTGCCGATCATGGCAGTGATCTGCGGGTAACCGGGGCCGCCGGCGGCGAGGGCACCCAACCGGACGACGAGGACGAAACGATCAAGCCGCTTCCCGACCGTCTGGTTCTCGATCTGACGGCGGCGCGCACGGTTGCTTTGCGCAATGCGCTGGCGAACGACCCGGTCATCGCCTTCATCGCGGTCCTGCATGCCTTCGTGCTGAAGACCTTTTACGTTTACGGTTCGGATTCATGCCTGGAGGTGACGCTGCAAAGCGCCCGCTTCAGCCAGACGCCCGGGCTCGGCGATACGGTTTGGGCGAAGGAGATCGATCAGCGACATGAGGCCTGGGGCCAGGATCTTCCCAAGGATCCGAACGATCTCTGGGATTTCCTGATCAAGCTCGACGAGGTCAGCCGGCAGGCCCTGTTTGCGCATTGCGCCTCGCTGTCGGTCAACGCGGTGATCGAACCCTGGAACAAGCGGATCCGGGCGACCGCTCATGCCGAGCAGCTGGCCCGCTCGATCGGTTTCGACATGGTGGAAGCGGGTTGGACGCCAACCGCCGACAACTATCTCGGCCGCGTCACCAAGGCGCACATCCTCCAGGCGGTTCGTCAGGCAAAGGGGGACCAGGCAGCGGAGCTGATCGGCCATCTCAAGAAAACCGACATGGCCCGCGAGGCCGAGCGGCTGATCACAGGCTGCGGCTGGCTGCCGGAACCGCTTCGCATGACGAACGGCGAAGGCAACATCGATAGCGACGCTGTCGGAGATGACGCCGTCGAGCCCGATCTGGCTGAGACTACGGAAACTCAGGACCTGCCGGCCTTCCTGGTCGACGCGCCGGAAACGTCGGACGATGACACCGGAGATACGGAAAGGGGAATCGACGGCGAGCATCTCGCCGCCGCGGAATAGGTTCACGAGCGTCACATCAGCTGACCCGGTCGCCGTTGCGGTCGGGTCTTCTTTCCCAATAGCCCGGCCGCCGTGCCGGGTTTCCGTTTCAGGAGGCACCTATGCCTGATTTTACCATCGAGACCACCTATCACTTGCCGGTCTTCCGGCATCGCACCTATGAAGCTGACACGCTGGACGAGGCGTGCCGTGCTGCCATCGGGGATGACAGTTGGGATATCGCCGAGAAGGACTTCGATTCCTCGGGCGCAATTCATATCACCGGCATCTGGGACGGCGCACATGCGGCCTATGCAGGTCCGCCGATCCAGATCCCCCAGCAATTCGATGAACCTGTCCAACGCCGGGCGCGTCATTTCGAGATCCTGCTCGGTCTGTTGAAGATCCTGTTCGATGACGTCCGTGCTGCCCGGCCACCGTCGCTCGATTGGCTCGACCGATCTGCCTGGGCGATTGCCCGAGGAGAAGCCATTCTCGCCGGAGACCCGGATCCTGAAGAGCCGGTCGACCCACCCAGGACCGGTCATGTGCTCGCCCGGCTGCAGGAGGATCAGGTCCGCCATGCGGTCGCCGCCGTGCTGGCGGTCGACCGAAGTTTCGACCCTCTCTCCCCGGAGTCGGTCACTGATGACGACATCCACGCGGCGTGCATCACCGCAGTTACGACATTCGACGTCTCGGATGTCGTTGGCAGCGCCGAATTCCAGGCGGCGCTCTTGGCAATCCGGTCGGCACGCCGCCGACTGGCTTCCGATTGATCCTTCTTCTTCCTCAAACATCCTCAACCTCGCCCGGCCGCCGTGCCGGGTTTCCGCTTTTAAGGAAACAACTTATGACCACTCTCACCTCCAACAACCCGTCCGCCCGTTCCACCTTCAAGGTCGATATCTCCCGCGGCGAGCGGATCGGCCGCGTTTCGTCGGAATGGTTTTCCCGTCCTGACGATGAACGCTTCCTGTCGCTGAGCGATCTCTACGACACCGTCCGGTCTCGCGCCGAGCGGGCCCATGCCCGAACGATCGAAAGCGCTGCGATCCGCGTCGAGGCAACGCGCGACAATGCGGAGCGGCTTGAGCTTGTTGTCCCAGGTCAGCGCCAAGCGATCGCACCGACCCACTGGAGCTACGGGCAGCTTTGCAGCCTGGTTGGCGCTCCCGCCACCTATATGCGGCAACTGCCCGCGCCGCTTGCTGCCATCAACCTACAGCATGGCCTGCTCAACCATCGTGCAGAGCTCGTCAAGACGCTTGAGATGGATGACGGCCGGCTGGAACTGCGCGCAGTGACCGGACCGGAATACGGTCGGATCTGGGATCATGAACTGGTCTCGTCGGTTATGAAGATCGCCGGCAACGGGACCGGTGACACGATGTGGAAAGTACCAGGTGTTCTCGACTGGGCGACGATGACCCACAATCCCTTCGTCGACATCACCAAGGACACGACCACCCTTTATGCCAGTGATCGAGATGTTTTCCTGTTCCTGGTCGACGACACCCATCCGATCGAAGCCGGACGGCTGGCGAACGGTGAGCCCGACCTCTATTTCCGCGGCTTCTATGCCTGGAATTCGGAGGTTGGATCGAAGACGCTCGGTATCGCCTCCTTCTATCTGCGGGCGGTTTGCGCAAACAGGAATCTCTGGGGCACCGAGAATTTCGAGGAGATCACCATCCGCCATTCGAAGTTCGCCGCGCAGCGCTTCGCGCACGAGGCAGCGCCTGCGTTGACGAGCTTCGCCAATTCCTCAC
The DNA here is from genome assembly GCF_001679785.1 of Rhizobium leguminosarum. NCBI lineage: Bacteria > Pseudomonadati > Pseudomonadota > Alphaproteobacteria > Hyphomicrobiales > Rhizobiaceae > Rhizobium > Rhizobium leguminosarum. Next base: position 161,983 of record NZ_CP016288.1, on the reverse strand, counting down.
CGGCACCATTCATCGCCGGCATCAAGGCGGCGCGTGAGCAGATCGTCGCGCGCAAGGACGACGACCGCGAGACCTTCTTGCGCCGGCGAGGCTTCTCAAAGGGCGAGACCGGCAAGGTGATCGAGATGGTCCTGTCGGAGGAGGGGCGGCCGCCGGAGTCGGTCTTCGACTTCGTGCAGGGCATCACCGCGCTGGCGCGCACCAAGACCAATCAGGACACGCGTCTCGAACTCGAAGGCAAAGCGAAAAAGCTGCTGGAGAGTGCTGCCTGACCATTTTCAGGTGCGGTCGGGCTCAGACTCTACCCGCGTCTTCAAAACTCCATCGTCCTCATCCCAGAGCCCGGTCAAGCGCCGGGCCTCATTTTGTCTGGAGCACCCAATGGCTATCCCCGATCATGCCCGCACAAACTTCGACACGCTGCTGCGCGCCGCGTCCGATGGCAATCTTGCTCTCATGGAATGCCTTGATGCCGCTACATGCGAGCCGCGTTACGTGCTCTGCGCCGTCGGCCGCAGTGACGGCGAATACGTCTTCACGCCGTTTGGCCATCTTGCCGAAGGCAACCCCTACGACGCCTATCTGCCGCCAGACCCAAAGGATCCCGCTGGCTTCATCGTAGATCCGACGACCCAGACGCTGACGATCGCCGACAGACTTCAATCTGCGATCACTTCCAACTCCTCACCCCGCAAGTTCTCCTCCTCCCGAAATTCGGAGGAGAGCCCTTGGGCAGACCCATTCTCCCCTCTCTTTCGGAACCTCGACCGATGAATATCATCTCGCATCCTCAGACCGTTTCCACCTCTTCACGTCCTGATATCAAAACCCGCGCTAAGGCACTTATAGATGCTGGCGGTCGGATCACGTCGCTTCTGGAGCAAGGTAAAGTCCTAGGCACAGCTGACTTGCGGCAAATCATGACCGAGGTTTTCGGCGGCAGCGACGCCGATGGCGTCTGGCTCTGGAAGGAGGCCTATGAGGCGGCTGAGATCGCCCAGGTGCTGTTCCTCCGCAAATTCCGCGCGATCGTGTCCGGAACCCAGTCGCCCCAAGCGACGCTAGCGATGCTGACGAAAGTGGCAAACCTCATGCCGACCCATACACGCCGATCCGAGGAGAGCCAGGCACTACAGCAATTCTCGACCCCGATCCCGCTTGCCTACGTCGCATCTCGTGCTGCCGGCATCATAGCCGCTGACGTGGTGCTCGAGCCGTCGGCTGGGACCGGCATGATGGCGATCTTTGCGGAGTTCGCAAGTGCTCGCTTGGCGCTCAACGAATATGCGGTCGTCCGGCACTCGCTGCTGGGGCCGCTCTTCGTCGGTGTTTCGGTCTCCCAACACGACGCCGCGCATATCGACGATTACCTCGATCGTTCCATACGACCAACCGTGGTGCTCATGAACCCACCATTTTCCGCCGGCGCTCATGTCGTAGGCCGCGTCGCCGACGCGGCCTGGCGCCATCTGACTTCCGCATTCGCGCGGCTTGCTCCCGGTGGGCGGTTGGTCGCGATCACCGGCGCGCGCCTTTCTCCCGACAATCCCGCATGGCGGGACGCTTTCGTGCGGCTGCAGGAGAAGGGTACGGTCCTGTTCAGCGCGGCGATTGGGGGCAGCATCTACTCCCGTCATGGAACGACGATGGAAACCCGGCTGATCGTGATCGACAAGATCCCGGCGGGGGATCCTTCGAAGCTGGTGACGTCGAAGGGTATAGCGCACGATCTCGAAACACTGCTCACCTGGATTACCGGCCTTCCACCCCGCTCGCTCGCAACGACGCCGAACTCGATCGGTGGGATGTCCAACGGTATCCTGGGCGCGGACACGATGCGTCCAGCAGCGGTCGCGGCCCCGTCGCATCGCCCTGCGGTCGGCGGGCAGGCGAAGCGTTCACCAATGGCCCGCCCTGCACCCGTCGATGACGAGATCATCGAACTCTCCTACGAGCTGCGGGACGCTCAGCCGAAGGATGAGACCAGTGCTGTGGATGGCATCTACGAGATCTACCGGCTGCAGTCGATCCACATTCCCGATGCAGAACCTCATCCTGACACGCTGGTCGAATCCGTTGCGATGGCCTCGGTCGCACCGCCGAAGCCGAGCTATCGCCCGCACCTGCCGAAGCGCATCGTCACCAGCGGCGATCTCTCCGACGCCCAGCTCGAAAGCGTCATCTATGCCGGCGAAGCCCATTCCGGTTACCTCGCAGGCCACTGGAGCGTCGATGCCTCCTTCGACAATCTCAAGGCCGTCGCACCCGACACGGAGCATGCCGTTCGTTTTCGTCGCGGGTGGTTTCTCGGTGATGGCACGGGCGCGGGCAAGGGCCGCCAGGCTGCCGGCATCATTCTCGACAACTGGCTGAAGGGTCGCCGTCGCCACGTCTGGATTTCAAAATCGGACAAGCTGATCGAAGACGCCCAGCGCGACTGGAGCGCGTTGGGCCAAGAAAAGCTGCTGGTGACCCCGCTGTCGCGGTTCCGCCAGGGCAAGCCGATCAAGCTGGACGAAGGCATCCTCTTCACTACCTTTGCGACGCTGCGCAGCGATGAGCGTGAGGGCAAGCGATCACGGGTTCAGCAGATCGTCGACTGGTTAGGTCAAGAGGCGGGGAGCGGTGAAGCCGCGACTGGGAATGCGAAGAGCTTCGATGGTGTTATCGTCTTCGACGAAGGCCATGCGATGGCAAACGCAGCCGGCGGCAAGTCCGAGCGCGGCGACAAGGCGGCGTCGCAGCAGGGCAGGGCAGGGCTTCGTCTGCAGCGCGCACTGCCGGATGCCCGCGTCGTTTACGTTTCGGCGACCGGCGCCACGGACGTCGAATCGCTGGCCTATGTCGAACGGCTCGGTCTCTGGGGCAGCGCCGACTTTCCCTTCCCGACGCGCTCCGAATTCATCGCGGCGATCGAGGACGGCGGCGTCGCCGCCATGGAGGTGCTGGCGCGCGACCTGAAAGCCATGGGCCTCTACGCATCGCGGTCGCTCTCCTTTGAGGGCGTCGAATACGAGATCCTCGAGCACGAGCTCACCGAGGAACAGATCCGCATCTACGATTCCTATGCCAAGGCATTCCAGGTCATCCACAACCATCTGGACGCAGCGATGGAGGTGTCCGGTATAACCGGCAAAACCGGAACGTTGAACAGACAAGCCAAAGCCGCCGCACGCTCGGCCTTCGAAAGCTCGAAGCAGCGCTTCTTCAATCATCTTCTGACCTCGATGAAGACGCCGGCCCTTCTCAAAGCGACCGCTTCAGATCTGAAAGAGGGTCACGCTGCGATCGTCCAGCTCGTCTCGACGGGCGCGGCTTTGACCGAGCGCCGGCTGGCACAGATCCCGACCGAGGAATGGGGCGATCTGCAGGTCGACGTCACGCCGCGGGAATATGTCATCGACTATCTGATGCACTCCTTCCCGGTGCAGCTCTTCGAAGAATATTCCGACGCCGAGGGCAATCTCAGCTCGCGGCCGGTTCATGACGCGGACGGCAACCCTGTCATCTGCCGGGAGGCGGAACGTCGGCGCGACGAGCTAGTGGAAACCTTGGGTAGCCTGCCGGCGATCCCGACGGCCCTCGACCAGATCGTCCAGCATTTCGGCACCAGCCAGGTCGCCGAGATCACCGGCCGCTCGCGCCGCATCGTCCGCCGTGAGGACAGCACGTCCATCGCCCGCTATGCGGTGCAGAGCCGGCCGGGCAGCGCCAATCTCGACGAGGTCCGCGCCTTCATGGACGACGACAAAGACATTCTCGTCTTCAGCGACGCCGGCGGGACCGGCAGATCCTACCACTCGGATCTCGCCGCCAAAAATCAGCGCCTGCGTCTTCACAATCTTCTGGAGGCAGGTTGGCGCGCCGACGTGGCGATCCAGGGCCTCGGGCGCAGCCATCGCACCAATCAGAAGCAGCCGCCCCGGTTCCGGATGATCGCCACCAACGTCAAGGCCGAACGGCGCTTCCTCTCGACCATCGCCCGGCGTCTCGACACGCTCGGCGCCATCACCCGTGGCCAGCGTCAGACCGGCGGACAGGGCATGTTTCGCAGCGAGGACAATCTCGAATCCCAATACGCCCGCGACGCGCTGCGGCAATTCTACGGACTGCTGTATGCCGGCAGGATCGAAGGCTGCTCGCTGGACAAGTTTGAGAGCATTACTGGTTTGTCGCTCACCTCGGAGGAGGGCGGACTGAAGGATGAGTTGCCGCCGATCCAGACCTTCCTCAATCGGATGCTGGCACTGACGATCGCCATGCAGAACGTGCTGTTCGAGGCCTTCGAGCAGCTGCTGGCCGCCCGCATCGAGGGGGCGATCGCCGCCGGCATCTATGACAAGGGCCTGGAGACGATCACCGCCGACAGCATGACAATCGCCGACCGGCGGCTGATCTACACGCATCCGGTCACCGGCGCGCAGTCGCACCTGCTGACCATCGAGCGGAGGGATCGCAATGCGCCGATGCTGCTCCATGATGTGCAGGCTCTGGTCGGTCGCGATCCCCGCGTGAAGCTGATGATCAACGGCAAGTCGGGGCGGCCGGCGGTGATGGTGCCGACCCGTTCGATCATGCTGGACGATGGCTCGGTCGAGCCGCGCGTGTCGCTGATCCGGCCGATGGACGAGCTCCGGTTCGAGACCCGCCAGCTTGAAGAGACGTCCTGGGAGGAAGCCGACGAACAGGCCTTCGCCCTTGCCTGGAATGCCGAGGTCGCCGCCGTGCCGGAATTCTCGACGTCGGTGATGCATATCGTCAGCGGACTGCTCCTGCCGATCTGGAAACTGCTGCCGCAGGATTTCTGCCGCATTCGTCGTCTGCAGACGGATGACGGCGAGCAGATCGTCGGCCGCGTCATCGCGCCCGACCGGCTGGCCGGCCTTTGCCGCAACTTCGGGATCGATCAGACGCAAGTATTGAGCGGCGACCAAGCCTGGACGGCGCTGGTCGACGGATCCTCGATCGTCGGCCTTGCCGGTGACATGACGCTCCGCCGCGTCCGCGTCATGAACGAGTACCGAGTCGAACTAACCGGCTTTACCGACGGCATGCGCGACTGGCTGCGGTCGATCGGTCTGTTCTCCGAGATGATCAATTGGAAGCTGCGCTTCTTCGTGCCGGTGACAGATGAAGGCACGGAGATCCTGTCGAAGCTGATGCAGCGTCATCGCCTCGTCGATGTCGCGCGCCGGTCCTGATGGAGGGCCTGCCCATGCTGTCCGCCTCGGATCTGGCGGGCCGTCTCGCGCAAGACGCGGAGGCGGTCTGCCGTCACTATCTTTCCGCCGGCCGCCGCGCCGGCAACTACTGGCTCGTCGGCGATGTCGCCAACAACAAGGGCCAGTCGCTCTACGTGCATCTGGCCGGCCCGCGTGCTGGCCGGTGGACGGATGCGGCGACCGGTCAGTTCGGTGACCTGCTCGATCTCGTCCGCGAGACCTGTGGCCTCGTGGACTTCCGGGACGTTGCCGAGGAGGCGCGTCATTTTCTGAGCCTGCCCCAGCCCGAACCGGTGTCGGACCTCAGGGGCGACGTAAGTGACGCCTCTCCGGTCGAGCGGCCGGCGACAGAGCGGGCACGACGGCTGTTTCGAATGACGCAGCCGTTGGCGGGTACGCTCGCCGACATCTATCTGCGCGAACGCGGCATTCTGCGGGCGCCCACCCATGGTGCGCTCCGTTTCCATCCGTCCTGCTATTATCGCGATCTCGTCACTGCTCGGACGACCAGCTTTCCGGCTCTCATTGCGGCAGTGACCGATGCGGCCGGAGCCATCACCGGCGTGCACCGCAGCTGGCTCGATCCCGATGGCGTCGGCAAGGCCAAGGTGGACGATCCGCGCCGTGCTCTCGGTGGGTTGCTCGGTAATGGCGTCCGTTTCCGCTATCCAGTTACCGATCCTGTACCGGTCCTGGCAGCGGGCGAGGGCATCGAGACCATGCTGTCCCTCTCACATGTGATGCCCGGCATGCCGATGGTCGCGGCACTCACGGCCAATCACCTCGCGGGCTTCCACTTCCCGCCCGGATGCCGGCGTATCTATATCGCGGCCGACGCGGATGCCGCAGGCCGGCATGGGATCGAGGGATTGAGCCGACGGGCGCAGGCGCACGGGATCCTGCCGTTGGTGCTGTCGCCGGAATTCGGCGACTTCAACGATGATCTTCGCTGGTTGGGGCCGGACCGGCTGACCGCAAGCCTCAAGGCTCAACTCACTCCGGAAGATGCGGTGGCCTTCCTGACCGCCTGAAGCTGACCGCAAACGCTGGGGGAGGGGCCGGCGAGGGCCCTGGCGAAGGGCGGTCCATTGGTCTTATTCCGGATTGGCGCGCGCCCGCGGGCCTGCCGAGAGGCGACCCTTACCACGCGGGCCTCCGGCCTTCAGCGGGTCAGTCGGGTTTCTTCCCCTGCCAGTCCGCAGGCGCGGCCCGTCATTCCTCGCGGATCAAGAAACCCTCTTGTCCCCGCCCGGCGCTTCGCTGGGCCGCTGCGCTTCGCTTGCGGTTCCGGCCTCGGCCCGCGTGACCGGGTTCGCCGTCAGGCCGCGAGAGGCGCGGCCCACCGAACGGAGACCACCATGGACCTGATCCTCCACCCCGACGACGGCTTCGAGCCTAACCACGCTTCCTCCCCGACCGACCGCTTCATCTACGAGATGCAGGTCTACGGCTATCGCCCCTTCCAGGACGAGCCCGACCCGCGGCCATTGCCGGAGGAACCGCAGGTCCAGTCATCGATCACCACGATCTTCGACGCCCTCGCCGAAATGCTCGGCAACACCCGCCTGGAGCCCGATCTCGAAGACCTGTTCTGGTCGATCCCTAATCTCTTCCATCGCGCCGGCGAGCGCATCCAGCGTGAGCTCGACCGCAACGAGGAAGTGCAGCGCACCGGCCAGCGTGAGCAGGACGGCTCGGAGGTGAAGAGTGTCGAGCTCGAACGCCTCATTGCCGAGGGCATCACGCTCTTGGAACGCAGGAATAGCTTCGAGTTCATGCGCGACTATGCCGCCGACCTGTTCGAGGCGCAATCCGGATCGTCCTGGCGGCCGCGCACCGGCTCGAAGGTCAACCACACCAACATGACGGCGGCGATGATCGACAGTCGGGACTTCCTGTCCGCTCGACGCCGCGCCGAGACCGAGGTGCTGATCCCCGCCGGCACCAAGATCGCTTTCGCCGGTGGCATGGACTATAACGACCATGAGCGGATTTGGGCCAAGCTCGATCAGGCGCATGCGAAGTATCCTGACATGGTATTGCTGCACGGCGGCTCGCCAAAAGGTGCCGAACGGATTGCTGCATGCTGGGCTGAAGCCCGCAAGGTGACGCAGATCACCTTCAAGCCGAATTGGACGAAACACGCCAAGGCCGCACCGTTTCGGCGCAATGACGATATGCTGTCGGTCATGCCCGCCGGATTGATCGTCTTTCCCGGAAACGGCATCACAGGCAATCTCGCCGACAAGGCACGCCGGCTCGGCATTCCGGTCTGGCAGGCTTCAGGAGACGGCGCGTGAGCGCCGTCTTCCGGGATACATGGAAAAGATGGAAAACATGGGAAAGATGGATTATATGGGAATCGAAGTGGAGATCTTCGCGATGAAGCAGTTCACGACAGGCGACCTCAACAAGCAGATCGGCGACGTTACCGATGCGGCAAGCCGCGAGCCGGTTGTTCTGACTCGCCACAAGAAGCCTCGCTTCGTGCTGATGAGCTACGATCACTATGAGCGCATGCGCACCGGTGGCGACCCCCGCCGCGCCTTTCATATCTCGGAGATGCCCGCCGAGCATGCGGAACTGTTCGACGAGGCGCTCGATCGGCTGGCGCATGGCGAAGGCTACGACGATGAGCCGTGAATTCCGACCCGGCGAGGTCATCTCCTATCCCTACCTCTGGGCCTGGCAGCAGCAGCGCGGTGAGACCGAAGGCCGCAAGCAGCGTCCCGTCTGCGTCGTCGTCGCCATCCGCAATGCCGCCGATGGAAATACCCATCTGGCGCTTCTCGCCATCACCACCCAACCGCCGCAAACGGGTCGCGCCTCATTGGAGATCCCGGACATCGAGCGCAAGCGCGCGGGCTTAAGCGATCTGAAGCAGTGCTGGATCATGGTCGACGAATACAATTACGATATTGTCGAGCGCTCCTGGTACATCGAGCCCGGTCAGGATATCCTCGGCCGCTTCAGCAAGTCCTTCATGGTGAAGATCGCCAGACTGTTTGCCGAGGCGCGCGGCCGAACCGGCCGGGTCAACCGCCTCGACTGAGACTTGCCGCATCCCCGCCGCCCTCCGAAGCGACATCTCTTGAAATCACGTCTGTCACGCGGTTGCGCTCCGCAGAACTGCAGTCGCGTCACGGAACGCCGAGGATTCGGGCCTCACGCCACCGAAGGCCATCTTTGACGATGAGGATGGGATCAGGGCTGTGCCGATCTCTCGCGATGTGCCCGACTGGTTGACGGCCAGCGTCCGTTGACCCGAACACCACCAACGCATGTCACGAGCGCGGCACTCCGCGCGGCAGCAAACGGGCGCCACGGCGAGGTCTCCTGACGACATCGCAATCAAAGACCATTCCCGTTCTTTATGTCGCCTTTCTAAGGGACCGGCCGCGATCAGCGTCAACCCGCAAGGGGTTTCCCTTCGCTACGCTGCGGTGACGCCTGCGGCGCGGCCCCTTCTTCGGGCGCCATCGGGAATGGTCCCGATGCAACGAAGGAGACAATCTCATGGCCACCACGATCGCAACCCTCACCGAAAAGACCGACGGCACTCTCGAAGGCGTCTTCGCCACCATCCGGGTCAACGCCCCGATCGCCCTAATCCCGAACGCCAACAAGGCGAGCGAAGAAGCCCCCGACTACCGCATCATCCACCGCAAGACTGGCTTTGAGATCGGCGCAGGCTGGAACCGCATCTCCCGCCAGACAGGCGAAGAATACATCTCCACGAAGCTCGAAGCGCCCGAGATCGGCGTGATCTTCGGCAACGTCGCCCCGGCGCCCGGCGGCGAGCCCGGCAAGAAGGTCATCCTCTGGAACAGCCCGGCCTGAACCGGACCGCCGGCCCCAAATTCGGGGTCGGCGTCCCCATTCCAAAGGAGGCCGCCATGAGCCGCTACACAATTATCGTCACCAGGACCGCATCCTGCCACGCCGACCCGGATGCCATTATCGGCTACGACCGCCCGCTTCAGACGTTCTTCCTCCAGGCGTTTCCGGACGCTGGGGGCGAGGATCTCGGACTCTGGCTTGGCACTGACTTCAAGGAGTTCGAAACACTGTCGCAACTGCGTGCCGCAGCAATCGCGCGCGGTTTCGACTTCATACCCTTGGCATCCGGCATTCTTCACAAGCTGCTGGACGACCATGCCCGCGAAGCGCATCACGCGGTCAGCGACACGATCATCCAGGATCTTCTCAACGGGACATCCGCCCGCTGACGCAAACCCAAAACGAAAATAGCCCGGCACGGTGCCGGGCTAGTTTTTGCATGCCGACAAGATTACTTGTTCAGCGCATCCTTCAATGCCTTGGCCGGCGTAAAGGCTAGCTTCTTGGCCGCGGCAACCTTGATCGTCGCGCCGGTCGACGGGTTGCGAGCCTCGCGCTCCGGTGTCGCCTTCACCTTGAACTTGCCGAAGCCGGGGAGGGACGTCTCGTTGCCGGCGACCGCGGCTTCGGTAATGGAAGCGATCACCGCCTCGACGATGGCTTTTCCCTGTGCCTTGGTGAGGCTGTGTTCGCCGGCGATCTTGTCGGCGATTTCATTGGTCGTGGTCATTTTCTTCTCCGCATCAACGTTAATGCGAAAATCCCTGACAGGGGATCAAAGCGCTGTCATCGACGCACCGCGTCAAGATCAACGATTTGCCCATTTTTCCACAACTACCAAGGGCTTTGAGGCATCTCCGTGGGTCTGCATGGTGGATCCGCAAGCGGGCATCGAGCCCGCTTGCGGATCTCTGGTGCCATACCTGAGGAAATGTCTGCTCAGTCCGTCCGAGGGTGTCATGGGGGCATGACGGCCTCAAGGACGAGCGGTGCCCCCAATTTTGCCTCCGCTCCGGTTCCCTGCACTCCGACAAAATCGGCACCCCCACTCGCCGCCGCTGGCGGTCGCGTTCCGCGATCCCTGATCCCGCCACGCCCCCATGACCGCGCGCGTCGTCTTTCACAAACGTCAAGGAGACGACGACGATGCTTCTGGAACAACACATTGAAGAGCTTCGCCTCGAACTGCGCGAAGCAATCGACCCCGTCGAGCGCCGCGAGATCGAAATCGAACTGGAGCTGGCTCGCGCAGAGCTGGCGGTGATCACCGCAGAGCAGGAGGGCGCAATTGACGCCGAGCCACCCTTCTGAGGGTGGCTTTCGCCATGTCGGCTGGCCGACGCGCCGGATCGACCGGCGCTCACGCCCGAAGCTTCGCTTCGCCATCGGCAGGTGCCAGAACTTGCCGTGGTTCCTACGGAAACGGCGAAGCGGTGGGATACCCCACCTCTTGGTTCGATCCCATGCCATCGACATGAGGATGGCATCCGCCTCCACAGCACTCCCTCCGCTATCGATCACCCGATGCATCGTGCCGTATATGCGGTTTCGGCCTATATCCGCGCGACCGCCTCTTTCGCAAAAGCTGAAGGAAGAGCCTGACCGCCTCTTCCTCTCGCGCGAAATGATGCTCTCGCCTTTGACCACTTGCACCGATGCGGCCCCATCGGCGGATGAGACAGGCATCGCCGAACAGATTCGGTTCAATCGACATAGCATAGTAGCGGGCCATGTTTTTCTTGGCGTCGATGCGTTCGACATAGAGCTGGTAGCGTTGCGCGATCATGACACGGAGAATCGGGCAGGGCCGACTCGGCGTCCAACGACATGTTTGAATCGGTCGGTCTCGATTGATTCATGCTGATGATGGGTTGTCGGCGGATGATCCGAGCGAGCCGCCTGCGGCGGACGGTGCTATTCGCTCTCGCTCACGGAGCCCGCAATCGGTCTCCGCCCATTCGGGTCACGCCCCTCTCGCGGCTGCTGCGCCGGCGGCGCGAAGTCGCCGCGACGATGGCCGAGGATAGACTGCATGGCCGGCTGGACGCCGGATACAGACACGGCGCCTGGGGCGCCGTGGTCTATCTCTCTCTGAGATTCCATTGTGCACCCACCACGTCGGGTAGCAGCGGGGCATTGCTGCCCCGCCGCCCCCTAAGAACCGGGCGTGCGGATCACTTCGCACCCGGCTCAAGCCATTCTCCAGCGCCACGTTGTGACACCGGGCTCCCCGGCGGTATGTTTCGCGTTCTGACGGCGGTCGAAGTAGGCATCCCATGTGGGATCGAACGGGCTCGCCAACGCCGGGATTTTGGCGTGCCTCTTGACTGAGACAGCCGCCGCGCGGACAAGCCCATACTTGGCGTCTGCCGTGTTGAAATCCCATGATTGGCTACCGTTGACCCGGAAATACCTTCTCCTGATCCACCGTGCTCCTTTGTTGGGGTGTCGTCTGCACGCCCATCTCCAGAGCATGCGCCAGATGTAGAAGTCTATCGAAGAGAAGGTCGCCTTCGCCACGACATGGCGGTGATACATCGCCCATCCCCGCATGATCGGGTTCAGCATTCGTATCAATCCCTCCTGCGCGATGGCAGCGTTGCCTTTGATGATTCTCCGGACCTTATCCAGCAGCGCCTTGACGCTGTGTTTGGACGGCGTGATGAGGAGTTTGCCGTTGTACTTTCGCACATTCTGGCCCAGAAAATCGAAACCATCCGCAATGTTCGTGATTCTGGTTTTCTCGTCCGAGAGTTCCAGTCCGCGAACAGCCAGGTATTTCCTGATCGCCGGCAAGACCTTGTGTTCCAGCACTTCTTTCGATGCACTGGTTACAATAAAGTCGTCGGCATAACGGATGACGTGGGGTTTGGCTTTTCGGTACGTGGATTTCGACGATCCCACGCTTGCATCGACTGCGGCCTCAAGCCCGTCCAACACTCTGTTAGCGATTGTGGGCGAAATCACGCCCCCTTGCGGGGTTCCCGCCCGCGTCTCGAACAGAGTTCCCTCTTCAATGTAGCCAGCTTGAAGCCACTTCCGCAGGATCGCCTTGTCCATAGGCATATGCTCGAGGATGTAATCATGGCTGATTTCATCGAAACAGCTTTTGATATCGCCCTCTAGAATCCACGTGGCGGACTTTCGCCTTGCCAACGTGATGAAGCACTGCTCAATGGCGTCGGCTGTCGAGCGTTTGGGCCGAAATCCATAGGAATTCGGGTCCGCCAAGGTCTCCGTCACTGGTTCCAGCGCAAGCTTCCATAAGGCTTGCATCGCGCGGCATAGCATACGGGGTATCCCGAGCGGGCGCTTCTTGCCGTTACTCTTGGGAATATAAACGCGTCGCAACGGCATCGTACGGTAGCCGTGATGCCGCAACGACATTACTCCCTTCCATCTGGCCACGGGGGTTGTCCAGATTTCTCCGTCCACTCCCGGCGTTTTCTTGCCGCGATTCCCCGTCACCCGCTTCACAGCCAGCATCTTGCCGTTGTGCGAGCGGGTCAGCAGACGTTGCAAGGCTTTTACCTTGCCCCTTCGGCCTTCGCGAGTGGCCTTGGCGATACGCACTTGAAGTCGCTTCACGGTTGCTTCAATCTGCGACCAGTCTGTCTGATCCCACATCTGCCCTCCGTGCGAGGACGCACCAGCATTCGCTGCTTTCGCATCGATTGCCGTCATCTGCTTTTCCTCGTCCAGCAATTAATCATGTTCTCTCGCCATGAATGACCGGGCGGAAGTCTGCCCACTTTCGTGTCGGGCGATGTTGCAGCCCGTATCCCGACCATTACAGCCGGGCCTTCGCTTTCTCCGCCTTCCTTTACCCACAACACCAACGGCGTTCCTTACGGTTCGCCTGCCGTTACCGGCAGCGCTATGGGCTTACCCTGTTCCGCATGAATCTCAGAGCCAGTCGGACCCTTCCTATTCGCCGGCAGCTTTCCGTCCATGGAGGTCCAACCGGAAAGGACCACACCTTGCTGCACACCTTTTGGTTCAAGCCTATCAGCACATTTGGCTTGTTCCTTGTTACGGCGTTTATCGGAAGTTCACTTGTGTTGGTCGTCATTGCTCATCCCTTGCACCTCACCGCCTTTGTGCTGGCAGTTTCCACTTCGCCTCACGGTTCGGTGGACCGGTCAACCCGGTGGTTACGTTGTCCCCGAAGCTCCACACGAAGTCGTTGCCAACTTCGCATGTTCGGGTAGGGAACGACCGATGGAACGGTCGGTTTCGTAAAGTTCACATTACGTGTTCTCCTCTCGAAACAGAGATTCATGCGACTTTCAGGTCGCACTCCGGCGTCAAGGACTGCGCGGCCCCTCCAATTTTCCGCCGCTGTCCCTTCGGGCCATCACCAGAAAATCGGTTCCTCCGCTTGCCGCCGCTGGCGGTCGCGTTCCGCGATCCCTGACCCCTCGCGGCTACGGTGCGGCCTCCCTTCGTCAGAGGACGAAAAGGAGACATCTTATGACACAGCGCAAGATCAAATACATCGACGGCGGCAGCCCGGAATACTGGCGGCAGCGGACCGAGGGTTTTCGTCTCATCCGTGAAGCCGAACGCTCTCATGAGCGCGTCAAGCGGGCACCGATGTACATCTCCGGCGGTTATGACGTGGACGGCGATGTCATCCCGGTGGAGAACCTCGGTCCATGGGACGCCATGGACGAAGCGATCCGAGCCATCGAGGCCAACGAAACGGCGGTCGACATTCTCGTCGCCCAGCGCCGCACGGAGATTGGCTTGTGGCGCATCAATGCGGTGATCCGCGAACTCGAACAGGCCGAACTCGGACAGGCCGAGGCATGTCATGTCGAGGATCCCGAGAGCAATCCGCCCTGGGGACCCGACAGCGATTGACGTCAAGACGAGAGGCGGCAGCGTCCGCCTCTCGTCTCTCCTGCTGGCTTGACCGCTTGTCCGGCATCGAGCCTGCGCGCGGTCTTGAGGGGAAAGACTCGCCGCCTCTCCCCTCAAGCACCCCTCTCCCTGCGGAGCGGGTAGCCACCCGCCCGGCCTTTCGGGCCGGTAAACGGACGCTGCCGCGACTTCCCCAAACAACACGGAGAGGACGAACTCCTTGCGCTACGCCCTCATGCTTCGGGCATCCGCTCCAGGTGTTCGTCCTCTCCTGCGGTGCGCTCGCCGTCTCATCGTTCGCATGTCGCCGAGGCCGTTCCCTCCGGTCACGGTCCTCTCGACTGCTCACGACGACGGCTTGCTTCAGCATCTCCCACCAATCGGTCGGGCCCACCGCGCTGTTCCTCCGGCGCGGATCACAGGCAATCAGCCCGTGATCGCTGTTGCTTTGTCTGACGACTCGCAACAGCATCGGCGCCTCGGGCACGATGGGTCCGACCGATTGGTGGGAGATGGCAGGATAGGCTAACGGTATACCGTTAGCCGTTTCGCCCGAGGGGCGATTGCCGAGAGGCGTGATCAGTGCCGGAATCTGTCGCCGCTTATTCGCAGGTGTAGGGTCTGCCCGGACATAGACTTGGTCCTGATCGAGGTCTTTCGGCGACAGACAGGCACCTCCTCACGGCGCCACCTGGAATCGCCGTTCGGTGCATCGTCGGGCGAGCAATTGCCCATTTCGCAATTCGGTAAAAGAGAGATCCGGCGTTCTCGCGTTTCGGCGGTTGGGCTGGTCGGTGGATCAGCGAATAGGTTCGTCAGCGATTGTGCGGCTAGGATAATAGGCGAGGGGGTGCTTCGCCAACTCTGCGCATCGGCGAACTGGCGATTGCGTTTATTACTCATCAACGATTTCGGCGAATAGGTGGTTGCGCAAATCGGCGTTTTGCGGATTGGGAGTATGAGCCGATAGGTGACTGGGCGAACCCGCTGTTCGGCGGTAGATAGCTTCTCGCTGCTTGCTGTCTCCACCGGGATAGTCAAGCTCGGTGCCCTTACCCTTCCCCTCGTGCTCCCTCCCACCCGGATTGAGGCGTTAAGAGGTACGGGATGGACTGCATATTGGCCCTGGCAGGCCTTTCCTGAAACCAGCCAGATATACGATCAATCGATGTATTGCCGCTTAGAATCAGCCCCCCGGTTCCAGCGAGATAACCGATCCGTAACCACTGGTAGTATTAGTGCTCCGTGGCGGCTGAGCCGTCAGTCGAAAATATTTGCCGATCATCTACAGGAGATTTAAGTGGGGAATGGAATCTATCTAATTGGTTTTGTAGTAAGCGCTCATTTCGCTGCGCGTTGACGCAGTGGATTGTGACGCCCGCAGCGGCTTATGCGGCAGTGGATTTGGCGAAGTTAAATGGGAGCAGATCGTCGATATTGGCGCCGTCCGGACGCTGCGGCGATTCGGTAAAGACGTGTCGCAACCAGGTGAATGGCTCGACGCCACAGGCGCGACAGGTCAGCATAAGGCTGTAGATGACAGCGCTTGCCTTGGCCCCGTCGACAGTGTCGCAAAATAGCCAGCTCTTCCTTCCAGTGGCAAAAACTCTGATATCGCGTTCCAATAAATTGTTGTCGATCGGCATCCTGCCGTCTTCGGTGTAGCGGGTCAGATATTGCCACTGGTTTCGCGTATAGGAGATCGCATCGCCGAGCTTGGTGTCGGGCACGACCTTGGGGGCCATCCTGTCGAGCCACTCCTTCAGGGCATCAAGGACTGGAACGCTATGCTTCTGGCGCAAGCGCCGGATGCAATCGGCCTGCGTTTCGCCGTCATCCGGCTTTTCGTCCCGCACCTGCCTTTCAATCCGATAGAGCTGGTCGAAGAACTTCAATGCCTGCGCGGGCGGCCCGCTTTGTTTCTTCCCGGCCTTGAAGGCGTTGACGAAGCGTCGCCTGGCGTGAGCCATACACCCGACATGCGTTGCGCCCTTCAGGGTGCGCCAGCCCTGATAGCCGTCGCTCATCAGGATGCCGCGATAGTCACCAAGGAAAGTCTGCGGATGCACCTGCCCACGACCGGGCTGATATTCGAGCAGCACAACCGGTTCGACACTATCCTGCCCGCTGCGATAGGCCCAGATGTAGGACTCGTCAGTTGCTTTCCTGTCCTTTTCCTTCAGCACCTGCACCGTGGTCTCGTCACCGTGAATGACGTTCTGCGACAAGAGCCGCTGCTTCAGTGCATCGTAGATGCGAACGAGGTGCTTTTCGCTGGACCCGATCACCCAATGGCCAAGAGCGCCACGGCTGACAGGGACGCCAGCGCGCTCGAAGGCCTGTGCCAGGCGATAGAGCGGTGTGCCGTCGACATATTTATGAACAAGAGCAAAGGCCAGCGTCGAGGCCGTGGCAATGCTCCCCGGCAAGGGCTGTGCGGGCATCGGCGCGATGATAACGGGAGTGCTGATATCGGTGCGCTCGCAGTTGCGGCAAGCATACTTGGCCCGGGCATTCTGCAGCACCGTGGCCTTCACCTCGATATGCAGCTGCTCGGTGACGAGTTCGCCCATGCGATGCAACGGATGGCGGCAGCACGGACAGGTCTTCTGATCGTCGGCAAGGTCATATTCAACGCGTTGGCGGGGCAAATTTGCCGGAAGAGGTTTACGCCCGCGCTTGCGGCCTTCGGGCTTTTCCACCTCTGGCAATCCCGTGTCGGGAAGCTCAGTGGCGTCGGTCTCGTCACAGTCGGCCAAGCCCTCATCAGCATCGGCCTCGAGAGCGGCGTTCTCGGCTTCATTGAAGACGCGATCCATATGCTTTTCGCTGCGCGGCGCAAAACGATGCAGTTGTGCAAGCGCCAGTTCTTCCTCGAGCTTGAAGACACGCTGCTCAAGGGCGTCTCTCTCAGCCCGCAGCGCGACGTTCTCGGCAGCATTCGCCGCCAGAAGCGCCATCAGTTCCGCAACGGTCGGGGTGCCGGCTCGTGTCATCGTAGCTTTGAATCTGAGCCGCCCCGCTCCGTCAACAGCCTTCAGCCGACAAACTCATATTGCCGAACAGGATGGCGCACCATCGCGTCGAGATCGATGCCGTCAAGCAGCCAGCGCAACTGTTCGGTATCGAGCGTCACGACCGGCGCCTCGCGGCGGGGCCAGCGAAACCGGTCTTCGGACAAGGCTTTCAATACAAGCACGAACCCTGACCGCTCGAAGAACAGGAGCTTCATCCGGGTGCGCCGGCGGTTGCAAAAGACAAAGACAGCACGCTCGAACGGGCTCAGGCCCATCGACTGCTCGACCAGGATCGCCAGGCTGTTGATCCCCGCACGAAAGTCGATCGGGTCCCGGTGAAGATAGACGCGAAGATCGTCAGCCAGCCGGAACATTGCACCGCCCCAGAATTTCGATCATCGCCGAAAGAGCCCGCTCATCCACATCCTCAAGCTCAAGCCGCACACCATTTGGCAAAGACGCCATCAGCCGCATTCCTGCCGATGATGGCCGGGCCGGCATGTCGGGCTGCCGCGCAATCGGCGACGCTGCAACCACAGGAACAAAGGCCGACGTTTCCTGCCCTGCAGCAGCCGTCAAACTACCCTGGGCCTGCCGATCTCGGCGAAGCTTCACCCAGTTGCGTAACTGATTGGCGTTGACGCCGTGCGCCAGTGCCAGACGGGCAACCGATACGCCGGGCTTCATTGCGGCGTCGATCAGCCGGTCTTTCTCGACCGGATCGAAACGCCGCTTCCCGTTGGGAAGAACCTTCACTGCCCGAAGACCCCCTGAGCCCTTCAAGTTATCCAATGTCATTGTGTCCACAGTCTCCCTTGTGGACACAGACTCCCTCATTCGCCGTTCAGTGAACAGGTGCGGGGAATTGTGCGCTTACGTTTTGTACTGCTCGTGGGCGGCGGTTTGGCGGGTATCTGGCGCTCAGAACGAAATCCATTCTATGATGGGAAAGGCGCTGCAGTAGCGATCTGGTCAGGAGCCGGTTTTCTCTCGGCTTACGCAATATTTTTTATGACCTGGAATGAATTCTGGAGCTGGTGAGTAATACAAAACCCCTGGCTCTTAGCGTTGCGGCGGATCGAAAAGGCGCGGCTGCCGTCGTGGCCGAGACCGGTGGTGGGCGCGTGAGGCGGTCAGGGGCAACTCCGACCAACGCGAGCAGGAGTTCGGTTCATCAGCGAATAATCAGCGTTCATGCATAGCCTCGGATCCAACCTCGATGAGGGGAGAGAAGAGATATTCAAGCAGCCGGCGCGTGCCGGTTTTGATTTCGACTGTTACGGTCATCCCGGGCGACAATGGGATTTCTCGACCATCGGCGCTGATCGCATTTTTCGATGGAACGACAATGACCGGATAAACAAGGTTTTGCGTCTGTCCGATGGGGGTGATGCTCGTGTTCGATTTTGCCAGCTGCGTCGGATCGTTTTCCGACGTCTGGGCGTCTGAACTCGGGATTGAATCGCGCGCAACGCGGCTGACCGTTCCGTCAAGAGTCCCATAATGGGTGAAAGGAAAGGACTCGACCTTGATAATCGCTTCCTGCCCTTCGCGCAGGAAGCCGATATCTTTATTTTCCGCGTAGGCTTCGATCTCCAGAGAGACGTTGTCGGGAACAATTCGCATCATTTGTTGCCCGGTGGTGACAACTTGCCCGACCGTGGTCACGGATAGGGCTTGAACGACGCCGTCGATAGGACTGGTCAGCGTCATATGCTCGATCGCGGCCTGAGCTTTCACCAATTGGTGGGCCTTTTCGTCTGCCTGCCGCTCGGCATCCGCCAACTTCTGGGCGTTGTCACTGATGAAGGCTTCCCGGGTTTTTGCCCTTTCCGCCTCAATGGTATCGAGAGATGCGGCGACCTGGTTGAACTGCCCATGATCGGAGGCAAAAGTCGCCTTTTCGTCCTGCAGACTCTGCAATGCGTCGATCAACGTCGCTCTGGTCCCCGCGCTGCTCGCAATCAGCGTGTTGTGTAGATCCACCCGCTCTTGCAGCGTTTGGATCAGGTCAGCCTCGGCCTGTGTGGTGGCCCGAAGCTTTTCCAATTCGGCAAGCCTTTCCGTCTTTTGAGACTGGAGGCTTTGGATCTCAGCCCGCAAGCTGCGCAAGTCGTGCTGGAGAATGCGATCTTCCCGGGCACGGATGACGTCTGGAATATTGTCAGGCCAAACAATGATGGGGAGAAGATTGTTATCCTCCGCCTCGGCTACTGTTATCGCGGCATTTCGGCGAAGTATTTCAGCGCGGTCGGAAGCCAGGCCCGCCGTTAGGGCTTCGGCATCGGCCGTGGCGGCGGTTGCATCCAGTTGGACCAGCATGTCACCGGCGCGGACGCGGCTGCCGTTGACGACGTTCATTGTGTGAATGCGGCCAGTTTCCAGAGGTTGAATAACCTTCACCTGTCCGGTTGGCCGGATCTTCCCAGTTGCGATCGCAAAAATGTCGATCTGGCCAAAATAGCCAAAGGCGAGGGCGGCGGTTGCAAAGAGGCAAATCATCCCGATCAAGATCATCTGGACCGGCGATGCGGGTGTTTCGATGATTTCGAGCGCTGCCGGCAGGAATTGGTTATCGGAACGGTGGCGCTCCACTGGGAGCATGACGGCACGTTTGACACTATCCGGTGAGACTGGTTTGTTCACGCCGGCTCCTCCCGAAACTGGTCAGTCTGCAACGCCCAGAGATGGGCATAGAGGCCCTTGGGGCGACGCACGAGTTCGTCATGGGAGCCGATCTCGACAATGCGCCCATCAGCCATGCTGACAATGCGATTGCACGGCCGAACCGCAGCAAGCCTGTGAGCGATAATGATCACGGTCCTGCCTTGGACGATCTTCTTCATATTGCGGTGGATCACGCGTTCGCTCTCATAGTCGAGCGCGCTCGTTGCCTCGTCGAAGATCAGTATCGGGGGATTGGTCGCCAATGCCCGCGCAATCGCCAACCGTTGACGCTGCCCGCCCGAAAGATTGCCCCCGCGCTCCTCGATGATCGTGTCGTAGCCATTCGGCAATTTATCTATGAACTCGTCAGCGCCGGCCAGTTGCGCGACTTGCATCACCAGGGCACGCGGCATGGTGGGGTTTGCGAGCGCGATATTGTCGTGGATCGTGCGGTTGAACAGCAGGTTTTCCTGCAGGACAACGCCGATATTGCGCCGGAGCCACGAGGGATCGACCTGAGAGATATCGGCCCGATCGACCAAAACCTGACCTTCTTCGGGCAGGTAAAGGCGCTGGATCAGCTTTGTCAGCGTGGACTTCCCCGATCCGGACGGGCCCACGATGCCAATGACTTCGCCGGTTCGAATGGCAAGGGAAATCGATTTCAGAACTTCTGGCGCACCTGGCCGGTAGCGGAACCCGACGTTGCGAAATTCGATAGCGCCTCGCGGTGGCGGAAGGCTGCCGGCGCCAGCTGGAGATACACGCTCCGGCGCCGTATTCAGAATATCGCCAAGGCGCTCTACAGAGACCTGGACTTGCTGGAAATCCTGCCAGAGCTGCGAGAGCCGCAGCACCGGCTGCATAACCTGGCCGGTGATCATATTGAACGCAATAAGGCCACCAACCGTCAGATCCCCGTCCATCACCGCCCTGGCGCCGAAAAACAACGTCGCCGCAGTGACCAGCTTATTCACATATTGGATTGTGTTCTGACCGCCGGCCGAGAACATTGAAGCGCTGAATGATGTTTTCACATACGCCGCAAGCTTCTCCTCCCATTGAACTTGCATTGCGGGTTCGACCGCGGCGGCCTTCAGCGTCTGTATGCCAACGATCGTTTCCACCAGAAACTGCTGGCTTTCAGCGCCGCGATTGAACTTCTCCTTAATCTTGTCCCGCAGGATCGGCCTGATGAGCAGCGTAATCACGAGGTAAAGGGGGATTGCAGCGACGACGATCAAGGTAAGCCTCCACGAGTAGGCGGCAAGCACGGCAATGAAGATGAGCGCGAAAAACAGGTCAAGCGCCGAGAAAAGAGCCTGCCCTGTGATAAAGGAGCGGATGGTCTCGAGCTCGCGAACGCGGGCGACCGTCTGACCGGCTGAACGGACTTCGAAGTAGCCTAGAGGCAGCCGGAGGAGATGCCGAAAGAGCCGCTGTCCCAGCTCGACATCGATCCGGTTGGCCGTGTGGGAGAGTGCGTAGCTTCGCAGGTACTGCAATCCGACATCGAACAGGCCAAGGACGACAAGCCCGCCGGCGAGCACGGCAAGCGTCGAATATCCTTTATGGACGACGACTTTGTCGACGATCGCTTGAAAGAACAAGGGTGTTACGAGGGCAAAGAGTTGGATGAAAAGAGAGGCAAGCAGGACATTCGCAAGCGGCTTGCGATAGCGCCAAATCGATGGGAGGAACCACCTGAACCCAAAAGCCCTCGGGTCGATACCTTCACCCCTTAAGCGGCGTTGCACCAGAATGATGCCGGGCTCGATTTCTGCCCGCAAGACCGCGATGGGTACCTCTCTTGCAATTCGGCTTACCGGGTCGACCAGGCGATAGTCTCCGGCTTGTGTGATTCCACCAAAAAGGTTGAAGGGACCTGCCTTGAGCTTCACGATGGCTGGCACCGGGATCGAACGCAACCGCTTAGCAGTTTGCGTTTGGATCAATCGAGCTTTCAAGCCTACGATGTTGGCGGCGCGGAGGAGTTCCGATTCTGCAACCGGCCGGTCTCCCATCGCGAGTTCTTGCGCAATCTGGAGCGGATCTGCGACGATGCGATAGTAAGCGGCAATGGCACAAAGAGCGGCAAGGCCGCTGTCAAGCGCACTCACGGTTGAGGGCGGGGCAGGGGGAGAATCTGACATGGCGTCCCAGGGATGGAGGAAGCAGAACCGGCGCGTTCACCACGCCGGTTCCTTCGTCACAGGTTGTCAGGCTGCAAGCATAAAGTCCGAGGCCGCCAATGTCGGCCTGTAGTTGGTAAGCAGCGATGAGTCGCCGACAATGTTATAGGGTGACTGCCAAGTTTCGTCGGAGGATTCAAGGCTCGCGCCGAGGGAGGCGGGCTCAATGCCTCTGATTGTCGGCATTCCGTTGGCCGTGCCGACATTGGCTGTCGACCATTCCGACACCGAGAACAGCTCGTTATGCCGCTGTTCCTCCATCTGGGTGGAGTTGTTGGCGAGGTTGATCCCGAAATCACCAACGTTGAAGCCGATCAACGATAGATCTCCGTCGGCAACTATGTAGTGAGTCGTCACGGTGCCTGTCTTGTTGTCCCATGACTCTGCGTCATAGTCGGAGGCGTCGTCCTCTGCCGTCAGTGCCGAAAGGGTCAGTCTCGTTTGAGGCGCGAAGTAGTCTTCGGTATCCGGGTCATACGACGGATTGTACGCGCTGAGCGTGACATCATTACCTGCTGACTCAAGTCCGTAGTATTGGTCGGTAAAATTGTCCTTCTCGATTGCGTCGGTGAAGACCGCCTTGATCCCGGTGCTGGCATTGACGTCACCCACCATCTTCAGGTGGTTATTCGGATCAACGCGTCGAACCGAGCCGCTTATATTGGGGTTGTATGCCGCGTAGTGCGATTGCCCGGCGTCCGTCATCGAAACGTATTTGGACGGATCATTGATGACTTCGCCATTGTATTTGAGGATATCCGTGGCTGTCGGATTGATAATGACAATCTTGTTGTCAAACTGACCTCCGTAACCCGAATTGTTAGGGTTCATCAGGTGGGCGTCAAGATAGGCATTGATCTTCTCGGGATCGAGAGACAAGAAGTTGGTCTGGTTGATATCGTTCATTTGGAGAAGGAAAACGCCGACACTCTTGTCAGTCCCCGCCTCGAAGTCGAAGCCATCGGACCCGTTGGCGCCGTAGACAATCGTAAGCGGAGCAAGATTAGCGGAGTTGAATACAAAGTTCTCCGGGCTGTCGAGCTTCCCTTCAACCAAATTCCAGTTGGTTGAGCCGGCGGTATCCGACACGGTGGAAGAGTCCAGGGTCGCGGTGCCGCCGTTCGCTTCGAGGATGATGTTATTGCCGACCGCAACGTCAAAGTTGTCCGAGGCCTGGCCGACCATGATATTGGTGCCGCCCCCACCTGCGAACGTCGTGTTGCCACTGGGAGAGCCGATAAGGAGGGCGCCGCCGGCAGTTCCGGAGTAAGTCAGCGCAGAATCGGTGGCATCAAGCGTAACGCCCCCCGTTGCGCTTGCCTTGATCTCGGTTATGCCAGAGATCAAAGCGGTTCCGGAACCCTTAAAGAGCTCAGTGAAACCATCCTGGTTGGACTCAGCAGGAGTAGGCGTTCCCACAACGCTCATGATCGCGTCGATGACAGCGTTTCTGGCACCCACGATATTTGGCGCGACAGGAGTTTCTGTTTGGCCGGTCGACCATTTATCTGGGGTCAGATCGACGCTGAACACGTTGGAACCGGAATGTACCACGCCGAGGCCCAGGGCTGCGTCCGTCGACTTCTCCGCCGCGAGCTGACCGCTATATTGGACCGCGATCTGGGAGAGGTCTTGATACATCAGCCCGTTGATATTGCTGTCGAGGGAGAGGTCTGCGATGTTTGCCGGAACCAAGCCGGCGAGGTCTCCAGCATCATCAAACATGCTTTTGATGGCAACGTCTCCGTAGAGCATTGTTCCTTCGTCGAGCGCCGAATATGCGATCATCTCTTGCAGCGCCGTCGAGGCAAGACCATTTGCCGTTTTGTAGGCTCCTACACCGGCCGCGTTCGCTACGTCATCGTCCCATAGCTCCGGGAAGAAATAAGGCGCGATAGCTGACCAATCGGTGATGTTGTTGTCAGACGCATATAGGAGCATCGTCTCTAGCGCCATGCTGTGAAGTTGAACAGAACTCAACTCTTCCGTGGCGCCTGAATCGAGTCCTGTTACGGGCAGGGATTGTCCGCCAGTATTGCGCAGAAAAGTCAGTGCCTCCCCCACTGTAGCGTAGGCTGACAATTTTGATTCATCGTTCGGTGTGGGAGTGGAGGTGCCATAAATAAATGCCGCGAGGTCGGAATTGTATGCAGTTCCGACAGAGTCTGCGTAGGCATTTGCCGCGGCGAGTTCAAACGGCATGTTATCGAACAGATAGCCCTTAACGCCGTAAATCGATCCAACGAGCCCTGTTAGGCCGCCGCCGAGAGAGTGTCCGGTCAGAGTGATATCCGCGCTTGTGCCACCATTGGCGGTGACCTTTGTCAGTATCGATTGATAGAATGTAATTGCCGAATTGACGTCAGCTGCGTCCTGAGAGCCGCCGCCGATCATCCAGCCGTTCCAGAAATCTCCGTCGAGAATGTCAGTCCCGAGAATGTCGGTTGTACCTCGATACGATATCTCGTAGCTCAGGCCATCCCAATAGGATACCGCCATAAAATTGTTGTTATTGGGATCGGCAAACGAGTTAATTTTCCAGTTTCCGATGTAAGTGTAGGTGGTTCCGTCAAGTGAAGCATTGGGGCCAAAGTCATACGCATTCATTGCAAGTATTGCGTTCATTAAGTCATCGGTCATAAATCATCCCTTCTTAAATAACTAACGAGGTTTTTCATTAGCTCGTATCGGAAGAATTCCACTTTCTTGACGTCTAAGTTGCTATTGAAAGTGTTGATCCACGGGAGGTAGCTTTCAACATTCCGTGTAACAGGCTCGTCAGTGACCATTACAGTAGCGTTCACGTAGGCTGCTGTGGGGCCACCGATCTCTGAAATTCGGTCTGGGTTGGTGAGGATCACCGAGTATGGATCGCGGGGGTCGGGAAAATAGACAATCGTAGGCAGCAAAAGAGTGCTTACCGCAAACTCGCGGCGCATCCACACATTCATTTTTCCAGTTGGAGATGTATTTGGCAGGGCCCTGCTTGGAGTGACGCCTATTGAGGCTCTATCTGTGTCGATGACTTGCAGAAGTACGAATACGGTTTTTCCATTGGGAAATGTGACTGGAACCGCATCGCCTTTTATTGCTATGTGGCCGCAATTTGTTTCGGTCATGATGCACGGCGGTCGATGAACTGTCTCCTCAACCACACCTCTGGCCGACAATGGCTTGCCATCGACCATAAAGTTGACTGTGAGCCGGTAACGATAGTCGTCTACGACGTAAAAGACGTCTCTAGACAAGATAAAGCCAAAAAGAGCCAAGGTCGGTAAGAGTACTAAAAGAAGGATTGCGATTATAAGCGTGCGCATAATGTTACGCCCACCAGCGAATGCCATATGCCTCGGTCGGGGTATTTACTGTCAAAAAGCCGACAAATAACGAATCATTAAGTTGATACAATTGCAGCCCCCTCAGAATGCTCAATCGAAATCAAATGGCTAAAGTTATATCGTAGTAAAACTTTCTAGGCGTACGATAGTGCCGATGACATTTACAAGATAACGTTGAATTCTCAAAAGGCTAAAACGTCGCACCCAAAACGCGCATTTCGTATCCATTTCGCGCAGCAGTCTTGCGACCGCTGCCGTTTTCGGCTGGGCGGGTATTTTCCTGTTTTGGGCTTGCGAGCAAAAGTACCTGACAGAACTGGCGCCTCGTTTTCAGACGCCGACTTGCTTGCCGCACTATTGCGCGCAGGAAACCTTCTCTCCAGCTTACACCGACGAACCGGGCTTTTCCCAATAGCCTCAGATCCTCCGGCCCGCTCCATGCGGCGAGCCGCTGCGCTGGTCTCGCCTTCCGCGTTGTCGAACCCAAGCCGCCGTGTACGGCAGTGAGGCTTTGGAGCACCGTTCTTTCGGTCGATCGTTCAACCCACCTGCGGCGGGTTTTTCTGTTGGATGCTCGGCGCTGGCCAAGGGTTCAGGCGCGGGTCCGCGCCGATCTGGATGACGTTCAAGCAGGCGCAGGAGTTGGGTGCCAGCGTGTGCAAGGGTGAAGGCGAGGAACTTCCATTGAACCCATTCTGGAGAGGCTCAGCGGCTGGCATCATAGGCATTCATTGCAAGAATAGCATCCATTAAATCTGGGTCCATTACCAATCATTCCTTTCGAGAAAACGTGGATAAGCGGATTGCAATGTCTTGGAATTGTTGTCCGATTCTGGATAGAGGTAGTGTGACATGGATATGTTCGCGTTTGAGTTTTGAATGACTCCTTCTTTGCTAAGCCAGGGGAGCAATCGGTCGATCCCAGTCGTGACGGGATCATCGGTCAGCTTCACCGAGATGCTCACCAATCTCGCGCCCAGTTCAACCAGAGCCGAGAGGTTCTCCGGCGTTGCGATCACCGCGCTTACCGGATCCGACGTGTCGTTGAAGTAGATTATGGTAGGAACATACTCGGGCGGCACGATCACAGGATCATGGGGAAGTTCGCTTATTTTTTTGTGCGGGGGACGGGGCTTTAGCGCTTGGTAAGGCATCGTTCCCGCTCTAAACGAGTGATCAGCAGTACCGAGCAAGACGAACAGCGATTTTCCGTTCGAAAAGTTGACGCGAGTTGCCTGACCTTTAACCGAAGTGACTATGCTGCAAATCCCAAGACAAACGAAATCACGCCGTTGGACAATGCTGATGACACCAGAAGCGGTGATGGTCGCTCCGTTCTCCTCGAATGTCGCTTCAATGCGATATTTAAATTGGTCAACTATAGCAGCGTTGCTTTGGAAGAGGACAAGGATCACGATCACCATAATAATCAAGGCTACGATGATCAGTGATTTTGAGAGCCTCTTCATATGCTTACGTTCTTTCAACCAAAGCCAATATTCTCATCAACCAACTCCTATTCGTGCCAAGGCCCTATACTGCGAAAAACAGGTGCGTGAGGTCATCCGTCATAGGTCATCTCTCCTCAGATAACCGGCTAGGTTTTGCATTTGCACGTATCGGGAAAAGTCCGTTTGGGCGGGATCGAGACGGGATTTGAAAGTAGAGACCCAGGGAAGGTATTTGCTGATGACGCGTGTGACGGGCTCGTCGGTCGCCGAAATGGTGGCATCCAAGTATTTTGCGCCCGGGCCGCCGGTCTGGTCGATGTTCTCTGGATCGATGATGGTCATTGAGTATGGATCACTCGTGTTCGCAAAATAGACAATGTTTGGGAGCGAGACGGCGCTAACCTCGAATTCCTGATGCAGCGGCGCGCTCATTTTACCGGTCGGCGCCCCAGTAGGCAGAGCATGGCTAGCGTACTCACCGTTCGTAATTCTGTGACCGTCAACCACTTGAAGAAGAACAAACGCCACTTTGCCGTTGGGAAACGGCACGGGGATCGCGTCGCCTTTTATCGCCACACGCCCACATGTCTGTTCCAACAGAATGCAAGGCGGCTTGTGGATGATCTCCTGTACCACACCACTGGCCGACAACGGCTTACCATCGACCATAAAGTTGACTGTGAGCCGGTAACGATAATCGTCTACGACGTAAAAGACGTCTCTGGACAAGATAAAGCCGAAAAGAGCCAAGGTCGGTAAGAGCACCAACAGAAGGATTGCGATTAAAAGCGTGCGCATAACATTACGCCCGCCAGCAAACGCCATATGCCTCGGTTGGGGCATTTATTGCCAAAAAGCCGATAAATAACGAAGCATTAAATTGATACATTTGCCGCCCCTCAGAATGCTCAATCAAAATCAAATGGGGTAAAGTTATATGGCAGTAAAAATTTCTAGGTTAACGATAGTTCCGATGTCATTTACAAGACAGCGTTGAATTCTCAAGAGGCTAAAACGTCGCACCCACAACGTCATTTCGTATTGAATTGCGCAGC
Source organism: Rhizobium leguminosarum (assembly GCF_001679785.1). NCBI lineage: Bacteria > Pseudomonadati > Pseudomonadota > Alphaproteobacteria > Hyphomicrobiales > Rhizobiaceae > Rhizobium > Rhizobium leguminosarum. Next base: position 134,335 of record NZ_CP016288.1, on the reverse strand, counting down.
AGCCTTGCGGCAGGTGCCATTTTTGGGCTTGCGAGGTCCACGCAACCGTCGGCGGTCCTTGATCCGATTCATCGAAGCAATGGACAGCTTCTTTGGATCGACCAGTGCCGATATCCGCCACGACGGCAACGGCGGCGCCAGGGTCTGTCGCACACCACAAATAACGGCCAATCTCCGCATATTCTCACATGCGTCGGATGTTGCGGCAGGTCGTCTCCGCAGCATTTGAAGCCTAAGGCGTCCTCGTCTGGTTGATAAAATATTATACTGGAGTATAAGTATAGCTCTCGGCGCGAGGGGGAAGGTCAAGGGAGATCGGAACACCACTGCGCGGCCTCTACGCTGTTAACAACCGGGTCTGCATCTGACACACAATCGATCCCTGCTGACAAAGGAATGGTACAAAGTTCCGATATCCAGTGATTGCCTGGGCTGCGGCGCACAGACCCGGTCCGTCGGCATTGTCGTCGGACCATCGAGCCTCGTCAACGTTGCCGACGGCTTTGAGAACGATGTTCTGAAGCGGGCATGGACACCGCTTGATGCGTTCGCATTCGTCGATTCACTCGGTGGTCGAACGAAGAATATCGAGCAGTTCATCGTCAACCGCTTTCACAGCGCGTTCGAGTTCAGGAACGATCGCTTGCTATCGGTCTGCGAGCATTGCGGGGAAAATCTGTCACCTGCCGCTATCCGCTCTGCCGCCATGAATGGCTTCGTCCGACTGGGGCAAAAAGGTTTGCTTGCCAACGAAAGGATGCTGCTCTTCGCATCGCGGGTCGTGTTGATGGAATTCCATGGCGGCACGTCAATCGAGGAAAGCGGCCTGCCACATCCAGACTACGCGCTGATGCTCATTTGCGATGCGGAAAGCGCAGGCGGCGAAACCGGTACGGTCGAATTATGGCACAGCATTGCGCGTAACGACTACGCCATTCTCGTCAAGGGCCATGAAGGCCGAGAAATGTTCCGTGACGCTTTCAATGACGATCTTGAGGACGTTGTGGCAACCATTTCGGATCTCGGACTGGTCCTGACGCAGCTTCACTTGGCACAGCCATCATCACCCTATTGCCAGCTTGCCCGTGACCTCTTTCTCGAAACCCTTGCCCATGCCGGATATCGACAAGAAAATTAGAAAGCAACGCAATGCGGATTTCCAAAACGCGATCGGGTTCTCTGGCAATAATGCTCCTGTTGTCGGGATGTGGCGGCGACCTTGCACGCTCACCGCGACCGCTGCTATCAGCCCCGTTTGCGTATCTCAGTCTCGCAGCTTGCAGGGCCTATGCCAGCAATATCGTCGAGTGCCAGCTTGAGTATGGCAGCCAATTCGGACGCCAGCGCCTCGGCCCTGTCCAGGAGACGGGGCGAACAATCGGCCGTGGTGCCAACCGCTATCAGGTCACGTCATGCTACTCATTTCCGAGGATACAGAAGGAATTGCCCAATTTCGTCTGCCGAATCTATGACGCCCGGTCTGGGGCCGATGCCGGTTCAGTGTTGATCAAAGGCGGCACAGCGGTGCGCCTGGCCCGCATTCTGGGCGATCGTGAACAGATCCAATATCGTTGGATGCCGGATAAATGGTCGCGCCTACGCGATTGATTTTCCTTTGAGAAACGTGTTTTGAAGCGCTGCTGGCGGAGCAAGAATTATACCGGAGTGAAACTTTTAAGTTGATTTCCGCAGCGGAATGCAGTTCAAAATCTTATACCGCAGTGTAATTTTGAACTGGTTCGGTTATGGATCGCATCCCACTTCCGCCTGTGAGAATACCGCAAAAGGTATGGTCGCGACGTGCGCTGTGGATCGCTGGAATGTCGACAATCCTGCTCACCGGTTTCGCTTCCAGCCCGGGCGACAACGATCTGCCCTCCTCTTCACAAATGACTGCTCCCGCCGATGGGCTTGGCGGCGTCAAGAGTCAGAAGGTAGGGAGAGTGGCAGCCAGCTTAATCCCAACTGCCGCACCGAATGCGACCGTAGCGACAAATCAGCAGCCGACAATCGATTGGGTCAACTTCAGACAGCGCATTGACGCGCCGAAAGATGAACATCCGATTAGGCCCGGCTTTCTTTCGTTGGATACGGTGGAAGAGCTTGAAGACAGTCGTGCGAAATTACCAGGAGAAGCGGCTGGTAGCGCGAATGCGCGGCGCGAACGCACCGTGCATTCGCCAATCGACGTCTCCTCCTTTGAGCAGACGTCGTCCCCTCACATCGTCGATCCGCCGGTCGCGTTGAAAGCTGATGCCGACCCGGCGTCGATACAGCCCAGACCCGAACTGCTTTCAGGCATCCCCGAAGACTATGCAAAACTCGCGTTGGCGATCGCCGCTGGGGAAGGGGTTGACCCGAACTGGGTGCTCTCGATCATGCGGGCAGAAAATGCGAGCTACGATCCACGCCTCGTCAGTCCCGCCGGTGCCGTCGGTTTGATGCAGGTGATGCCGCGGATCGGCGCGGCCTTTGGTGCGAATGATCTCACCGATCCCGAGCAGAATATCCGCGCCGCCACGCGATTCCTCCGTGTTCTCATCGACAAGTACCGCAATCCGGTGCTTGTCGCCTCTGCCTATAATGCCGGTGAGCCTCGTGTCGATCTTCGCCACTCCTTGCCGCTGATCAAGGAAACCGCGGACTATGTCACGCGTGTCGTCGGGTTCTACGTTGGCGCGGCGGCGACCTCTGCGGGCACGCGTAGCCTGTTATCCCCATCGGAGTCCGGCTCGAAGCGCCGGTCAGGAACTGCCGATCGCGCAAGGTCGCCGATGCTTGTTTTTTCTGTTGCAGATCCGCTGACAGCGGCGAACCGATCCCCCCAGGAAGACGGACCGACCCACGTTGGCGGTCCGATTAAAATCGTCAAGGAAGAGGTGCATTGATGAATCTGATCGCAATGGCAGTCCTTTATGGCAGCGTCGCCTGGCGTTCGAGGGCGAAGCGCAAATGGGTCAGCAATGCCGCGATGGTATGTGCGGCCAGCCTGATCCTGCTTGTCAGCCAGTTCGAACCGGCTGCGGCGCAAAACCTCGATGCCTTGCAAAACGCCGCTGACCGGCTTGTGCAGTTCTTCACCGGTCCGTTCGGCCGCTCGGTCGGAGCGATCGCCTTCATCGGCATGTTTCTCGCCGCAGCCTTCGGCTACTGGTCCTGGGGCGCCCTGCTTCGGGTCGGAGGAAGCCTCGCCGGCATGTTTGCCGCCGCCGAACTCGTCGACTTCCTTGCTGGCAGCGGATCTTGAACCATGGCTGGATCAGGCAACACCGCCGACGGTGGCGATGAGTACATCGAATCCTATCCCGTCATCTTGGCTCTGACGCGGCCGCCAACGGTCATGGGGATCCCTTACACATACTTTCTGGCGGAATGCTTCATCTCGCTGATGGTGTTCATGATCTTGGGCTCGATCCTTTGGTTCCCGGTCTCCTTCGTGATCCTTCATAGCATTCTCTATGTGCTGACGGTGAAGCTCGACCTGTGGTTTTTCGAGATCGTCGGACGGGTCAGCATGTGCGGCGTCAATCCTCTGGGTCGGAGGCTCGGCGGTGGCATCAGGACCTATGGGGCGTGATCGATGGGCACCATGGCGAGATCGTTGAAAGGGAGCTTGTCGAAAGGTTGGGAGATATTCGCCGACCGCAGCATATCGACACACGTCCCGTTCTATGCGCCGATCGAAAACGGCATTATCCGACTGAAGAACGACTGCCTGGTCTCCACTGTGCAATTGACCGGCTTTTCGTTTGAGACCGCCGATATCGAGACGATCAACATGCTGCAGCGGCAGCGCAACGCGGCGTTCCGCGCGATCTCGTCGATCGGCAATTTTGCGCTATACACCCACGTGGTCCGGCGCAAGGTCGCGCCGTCGCTTCCATCGGCTTTCGCCGATCCCTTCATGCGGCGTCTCGACGACGTCTATCAGTCGAGCATCTCCAGGAACGAGATGTTCGTCAACGACACCTATGTGTCCGTGGTTGTTCGGCCGCTGTTCAGACAAGGCTCGGCGCTGTCCCGTGTCATGGGCATCGGCGGCAATGTCGTGCGCAGGGAGCAGTTTCGTGCGATGCGCGACAAGCTTGTCGAAGCAACAAGGGCTCTGGAAAAATCGCTTGCCGCCTACGGTCCGAAAGTCTTGCGCGACGTGCAGCGCGCCGAAGTCCACCCTGGCAACGGACAGACGATCTACCGCGCCATCTCCGACGATATGATATTCGAGGAAGGCACGCGTAAGATCTGGTTCTCTGAGCAGTGCGAATTCTTCTACACACTGCTGAACGGCGGCCGGGTACGGCCGATCCGCCTCGGCAACATTCCGATCGACGAGATGCTGCCGGCGCGGCGGACATCGATCGGCAACCGGATCATCCATCTTCAAGGCGACACGTCCGGCGATGACCGTTATGCCGCGATGGTATCGCTGAAGGAGTATCCGCCGGAGACCGGCGCCGGCATGCTCGACTACATCCTCAGGCTGCCTTTCGAGATGGTGCTGACCCAGTCGATGTCGTTCGTCGACGACATGGCCGCCCGCAACCGCATCGAAAGGCTTGATCGGCAGATGTCGAAAGCCGACGAGGGCGGCTCCAGCGTCCAGGCCAATCTCGACATCGCCCGTGACGAACTCGCTCGCAAACGCGTCGCCTTCACCGAACACCACCTCACCGTCATGCCGATTGCCAGGACGACGGCGCAGCTTGATGATGCGGTCGCTCTGATCGGAAACGAGCTTGGGGCGCTCGGCGCCTCCTACGTTCGCGAGGATCTGAATGCAGAGCCGGCCTATTGGGCACAACTCCCCGGCAATCAGGCCTATATCGCTAGGCGCGCCCTTATCTCGACGCTGAACTGCGCCGGGCTCAGCAGTTTTCACGCCTATCCCTATGGCAAGCCGGACGGAAACCACTGGGGACCGGCGATCACCATTTTCGAGACGACCTCCGGTACGCCCTTCTTCTTCAATTTCCATCAGGGCGACGTCGGGCACACGACGGTGTTCGGACCGACGGGTTCGGGCAAGACCGTCATCATGGCGTTTCTGATCCTGCAGGCCTACCGCGTCAGCCCGCGACTGAAGACGATCGTCTTCGACAAGGATCGTGGTCTCGACATCATGGTTCGTGCGGCAGGCGGGCGATACATGACGCTCGAACCCGGCGAACCGGCGGGCTGGAATCCCTTGCTTCTCGACGACACCGAGGAGAACCGCGTTTTCCTGTACGGGCTTTTGAGCTTCATGCTGAAGCCGTCGAAGGAAGGCGAGAGCCTGACGCCGCAGGAAGAAGCGATCATCCGCAGCGCGATCAAATCCGTCCTCAAGACGAAGGACAAGTCGTATCGTCGTCTATCCTCGCTGCGGGCGCTGCTCGCTGGAAGCGAGAGGACAGAAGGCAGTCTGATCGCACGGCTCGACAAATGGGTCGATCGCGGCCCCTATGCCTGGCTCTTCGACAATGCCGACGACAATCTCGACATCTCCAGGCCGATGATCGGCTTCGACATGACGTCGATCCTCGACGATCCGACGGTGCGCACCGCGGCCCTCCTCTACATGTTCCACCGCCTGGACGAGATCTACGACGGCAAGGCGCCGATCATCAACCTGATGGACGAAGCCTGGAAGCTGCTCGACGACGACGAGTTCAAGCGCACCATGAAGGACTATTTCAAGACCATCCGGAAAAGGAACGGTCTTGTCATTTTCGGTACGCAATCGGCCGACGACGTCGTGCAATCCAGTGTCAGCCGCACGATCATCGAGCAGACGTCGACCAACATCTTCTTTGCTAATCCGAAGGCCGACGAGCACTCTTACATGGAGCATTTTGGCCTCTCCAGGGCCGAATTCGAATGGGTCAAGAACGGAGACCCAAGTTCGCGTTTCATGCTGATCAAGCAGGCGAAGAGCAGCGTGATCGCGCGTGTCGACATGTCCCACATGCCGGAGTTCATCAAGGTCTTGTCCGGCCGGGAGGAGACCGTTCGCGAGGTCGAGATGCTGCTCGACGAATACGGAGACGATCCGAAGAACTGGCTGTCGAAATTCTGCGACTGGGAGGGGGGAGCGTCCGATGACCAACGCAAGGCTTCCTGAGGTGGCGACGGCCGGCGTTCTGGCGCTGGCGACAGTGATGGCCCCCGCGGCCACCCGCGCCCAGGTTCCGGTGATCGACAATGCCCGCCAGAAGATCCAGCAGGCGACCTTGAACTGGTATCAGGGCTATCAGGCCGATACCCGGAAGCTGAAAGGTGCCTCGGGCGGAACGACAGACAGCGTGGCACCCGGTCAGGGCTCCGGCGCACCGGCCGATTGCTCGGCAGACGGCATGGGCGGCAACACCGCGCCGGCGGCGCCATCAAAGCGGACTCCGAGCCAGCAGGAAGTCGCCCGCATGGTCGAGGACGAGGCGATCCGCCAGGGCGTCGATCCGAATTTTGCGCTCGCCATCGCCGAACAGGAATCCCGCTTCCGGCAGTCCGCGCGCTCGGCGGTCGGCGCCACCGGTGTCATGCAACTGATGCCAGGCACCGCAGCCCAGCTCGGCGTCAACCCTTATGATACGCGCGACAATATCCGAGGCGGCGTCAAATATATCAAACAGCTTCAGGGAATGTTCGGCAATCGCTACGACCTGATCGCCGCTGGTTACAACGCCGGTCCTTATCGTCAGTCGCTTCAGAACGGGCAGATCCCCAACATCCCCGAGACCCAGGATTACGTCAAAAAGGTCACCGCTTACTACAGCCGCAACAAGACGCTGAATGGCGATCGGACCCCGACAGCGGGCGATAACACCGAACCCGAAAGCGCAAGCTATGGGAACGGTTGCGGCGAGCAGCTCAAAAAGGCTGTCGACCGCAACACGCAGGCGCAGGTCGAGCGCGGGTCGGTCTGGAATGAGCTGCTTGGGAAATCGATTGAAGCGAACCAACAATATCTGCAGCGCCTGCAGGCCGGGTTGCAATCGTCGTCGGCGAACTTACGCGGCTCCGGTGGCGGCAATTCGAACGATTTCGACGGTTCGCTCGTGATGGCGCAGATCCAGTGCCCATCGACGATCATCGACACCGGCAGCACCCGCTGCTTTGCCGTGCCGTCTGCCGCCACCACCGAGCAGATCCAGCGGTGGCTTGATGATCTCCAGGAACAGGCACGCGCCAGTGGTGACATCGCGACCTTTTCGGTGATGCAGGATCCCGTATTGGGCCTGGTGACGGTCGTCGACGCCAGACCGACAGCAAACTGAACGGACAAGAGAGGTTAGGCACATGAAGACATTTGTCATCGCGGCAGCCCTTGGCATCGTTGCCGTCTCGCATGCTTACGCGCAGGTTCCCGTCAAGGACTCGCAGAACATTTCGCTCAGCGAGGACATTAAGCAACTGTCGTCGCAGATCCAGCAGGACACCTCGGTCGTCAAAGACAACACGACGAAAACCTTGGCAGCGATCACTGGCGACCGCACCCAGGATGCCGGCCAGTTTGCCAAACTTGCGACCGGCGACGGCTTCAGCATGGGACAAGCACCGGACTTCAACAGCATCCTGTCGGGAAACCAGGCAGTGTTCGGCGGCATCAGCGGTGAGTTTCAGAATACCGCCGCCAAACTCATCAACGGCCTCAACCTGGTGAAGATGGTGGTCGACACCGTCAAGGGCGGTGAGCTCTCCGGCGCCAATCAAGCCTATTCCCAAGGGATCAACGCGCTGACGACGATGACGGCGCTGACGGATGCGATGAACAGTGCGACGAAGGACCGGCAAAACGCGTTCATGCAGGCGACGCAGCAAATCGGCTCTGCCCAGGACCTGAAAGGGGCGCTCGAGCAAAACACCCAGATGGTGCTGCAGGGCAACCAGACCGCAAATGAGGCCGTTGGCTCGCTCAACAACCAGGTCATGCTTCTGAACCAGCAGTACAAGGCAGCGCTCGCGACCTCATCGCAGAACCTCAAGACCTTCGCACCGCTTCCCGACAGCGTGATGCGGGATGGAGGCTTGGAGCAGCAGGGGGCCTCGGTCCGCGATCAGTTGAAGGCATTCGAGGAGCAGGAGCAGTGAGGCTGACCCTCATTCTGGCATTTTGTTGCGCGGCCCTCAGTGGCTGCGGCGGCAGATACGAACAGCTGGCGAAATGCTCGGCCGACGAAAACCCCGTGCCGGCGCTCGGCTACGACAGAACCCCGCAACCAGCGCCGCCGGAACAGGCGCTGGCGAGAGTGGTCAAAGACGATTGCGGCCCGATGCGGCCTGTCAATTAGGATGCGACATGGATCCAGTCAGCTACGCGATCAATTTCTATGGCGACGCGCTCCGATATTTCGACAAGATCAATGAGGCCTCGCTTGAACGGGCCTGGGGGCTGTTTGCCCAACACAGCAATCTTGTCTCCGGCATCCTGGCGATCTTCCTGATCCTCTATTTCCTTTGGGGTGCCCTCGGACTGTCGAGCGTATCCCTGCAGGACATGGCGGTTACGGCCTTCAAGATCGCGCTCGCCTATGCGCTGATCATGTCCTGGGCCACTTTCTACGACAATATCGGCCAGTTCGTATTGTCCTCGCCACAGGATCTCGGCTCGGCTATTTCCTCGGCAATGGGCGGGCAGTCGGCCGGGTCCGATCTTGCCCAGCAGGTCGCCAGCATGGCGCGCAAGGTCTACGACTTCGCCATGCAACTCTTCAATTCATATGAATCCGGCTGGCTTCCGAATGTCACCGGCGCTGTGGTCGTGTTCATCGTGCTGGTGTTCGGGCTGCTGCCAATGCTGCTGATCCTCACCGGCGTAACGCTTTTTGCCAAGATGATCACCGCCGTCATGCTGGCGATCGGCCCGATTGCCATCCTCTGCTACTTTTTCGGCATCACACGATTTGTCTTCGACGCGTGGGTGAGGGGCATCGCATATGGAATGTTCATGCTGCTGTTCACCTATATCATGGCCGGCCTCTCCTTCGGCTTTCTGATCGGCATGATGGACACCATCAACGGCGACATGGCGACCAAGGAAAATGCGCTCGCGATCGTGCTTGCCATGGTGCTTTACCTGGCACTGATCTCCTATTTCATTTTCCAGGTTCCCGACTTCGCCAGAACCTTTTCCTACGGCACGGCGATATCGGGCGTGCCGGGCGGAGGCGGTGTCGATACCGGCTACAGCGCCGCGCGCAGAACACTTGCATCCGGCAATTCGAGGACGGGGCAGGCGGCGGCCGTCGCCCTTGGCATGCTGAGTGGTCCGAGAGGCGCCGTTACGGCGGCAGCGCTTGCCGGCCGTGGCAGTGTGGCCGGCGTTGGGACGCTTGGCCGGATGCTGACCAATCGCCGCCGCAACAGCGAGTGAACGATACACCGATATTCGAGGTTAACACTTGGCATTGTTCAGAAGACGGATAACACCTGCGCCGACCGATCATGTCCCCGGACCGCAGGAAGTCTATGATCGGCACTTGTCCTGGGGTGAAAAAAAACCGCTCGCTTCGGACCTTGATTGGTCTCATCCTGCTTGCCTTCGCGGTGGCCGGCTGGGCTATCGCCGGGATACTTTCGTTTTCCGTGGCGCAACTCTTCCCGCTTATCCGCACCGAAGTCGTTCCCCTGATCGTCGATAAGAATACCGGCTACATGGAGACGGTGACGACGCTCGACAAAGATCGGTCGAGCGTCTCGGAGATCCAGGCCGTTCGCGCGTCGTTCGTCGGCAATTACGTCATCCGCCGCGAGACCTACGATCCCCGCTATCTCTCGGACAACTTCGACATGATCGCGCTCTGGTCGGAACCGAACTCGGACGCCTTCAAGGAGTACGAGGTGTGGATGAACCCGAGCAATCCTCGAGGGCCGGTGAAAACGCTGGGTGCCACCGGCGACATCCGGCCGGAAATCTTGTCCGTCAATCCTCTCAATGCCTCGACGATGGCTGTCCGATTTGAGACACGGGAACGCCAACGCGGTGGCGACGTCGTCAATCGCTGGTCTGCTACGGTTCGCTACCGGCAGATCAATCTTCCCGCCAGTAACCGGGTTCGTTTGTACAATCCGTTGGGCTTCGTCGTCACCGAATACGCCAGGGTTCCGGAAACCATGCCGTCGGGGCCTGCCCAATGATGAAACGGATGGCGGCGCTTTCATTCGTACTGCTGCTGGGGACCACGGTCGGCCATGCTGAACTGGTCGCACGTCCGGGAAGGCTTGATCCTCGGGTTCGCTCGCTTCCCTATTCGGCCGAGCAGGTCTTCCTGGTGACCGGCACCTACGGGATGGTGACGACGATCCTCTTCGGGGCCGATGAGGAAATCACCCAGGTCGTTGCCGGGGACACCGTCTCCTGGCAGATCCTGACCTCGGCCGACCGACGTTCCCTGACCTTGAAGCCGATGGAGAAGGACGCGGCGACCAATCTGTCCGTCGTCACCACCAAACGGACCTATTCTTTCGATCTGCGGGTCAACGACAGCAAGGTGATCCAGAACCAGACCTTCAAGCTGCAGTTCACCTACCCGGAAGACGCCGGGCTTAAGGGGACGGCCGAACTCTGGAAGCAGGCTCAGGACGCTGAGCGCAATCCGAACCTCAAGAACATCCGTCGCGACAAGGTCAACTACGACTATGGCTTCAAGGGAAGCGATGCGGCAAAGCCGCTTTGGGTGTTCGACGACGGATTGAAGACCTTCATGAAGTTCACCGGCGACATTCCGGCGATCTTCATCGTCGACCGGAAACGTCGCGAGAGCCTCGTGAACTACCGCCGCGAGGCCGATTATATCGTCATCGACACCGTCTCGCGGCAGTGGTCGCTGCGCTATGGCACCGAAGACGAGACCTGCCTGTTTAATCTGCGCACTGTCCCCGCCGATATTCCAGCACCGATCGAAGGTGCGGTTGCGCCAAAGCGGATCGGTGCCGGCGGTTCCTCGCAACAAGCTCAACATTAGGAAAGCGCGCCATGTCGGACCCAAACTATCATTCGCTCGACACTGACAGCGCAATCGGCGGTCCGGTCCGGCGGAGCGGCGTCGGTCTTATGCGGCCGATCGCGGTCATTGCTGCCATCGCCTGCGTGGGCGTCGTCCTTTATTTTCTTCTTGCCGGTGGCGAGCAACAGCCAGCGATCGACACGACGCCGCGTGAGGAGTTCCGCCCGGTCCAGACACCGAGGAATGAAGGCTTCAGAACACCGGCCCCGCCTCCTTTGCCGACGGTGGTCGTTCCGGAAGCGCCGCCGCCACCCCCTCCGCCGCCGCCAGCCCCTGTCGTTCCGGCGGCTGCTCCGGTTTTGCCACCGGCCGAGGTCGACTGCACTAGAGGTAAGAACCCGGACAATTCCCGCTGCATTGAGCTCGCGCGGCAAGCCAAGCTGCTGGAGCGTGTTCGCTCTTCCTCCATGGTCTTCGATCAATCGGATCAGAGGAACGGCGTAGCGCAGGCTTCGACCGGCTCCACGGGTTCGGGACTGTTCGGCGCCGGCGATCCGTCTGGGGCGCAAACGGCAGCAGGGTCAAACGGCGGCGGCGCGGTCGACAGTGATCGTGCTTTCCTGAAGGCGATGGGTGGGCAGGGTGTAGACGTTTCGGTCGCAACCGAGAACCGCCGCACGGACGCCTGGATCCCACAGGGCACGATGATCCGCGGCACGCTGGAGACGGCGATCAATTCAGACCTCGCCGGCATGGTGAAGGGGATCGTGCGCGACGATGTCTATTCGTTCGACGGCCGTCGCATCCTCATACCGGCGGGGTCGTCACTGATCGGCGATTATAAGTCCGGCGTCGAACGGGGACAGGAGCGGATCCTGATCGTCTGGACACGGATGATCCGCGGAGACGGTGTCTCGGTGCAGCTCGGCTCTTATGGCACCGATCGGCTCGGGCGCTCGGGCATGACGGGTGTCGTCGATCGCAAGTACTGGGAGCGGTTCGGCCCACCGGCGCTAATGACGATGATCGGCGGCGCCACCCAATACATCGCCCAGCTCGGCCAGAAGCAGGATCGCAATATCACGATCGTCAATACAGACGGCACCGTGACCAGTATCCCCAGGACAATGGTGAAACATCGCAGGATCGCGCTCGCGAAATTGCCGCTGAGACCATCGCCTCCGGTATCCAGCAGCTAGGGACAGAAGCCTTCCAGGACAGCCGCAATATCCGGCCGACGATTCATATCCCTCAGGGCTCCGACATCAATGTCTTCGTCACACGCGACCTCGACTTCGCCGGACTTTATCCGGACCCGGTACGCGAAGAGTTTGAGAGGCTGCGCAGAAGGAAGCTTGGCAAATGAACGCGCGCCCGTCGATTTCTGCCGAACAACATTTTCTGTCAGAGGCGATCGAGCCGATCCGGCCGTTCCTCGACGATCCCGGTGTCATCGAGATCTCCTGCCAGCGCAGCAATGAGATCTGGCTCGAGCGTATCGGCCAGCTCAGCATGATGAGGCAGCAAGTGGACGGGCTCGATCAGGAAGTGATCCGCCATATGGCCTCGCGCGCCGCGTCGTTCACCAAACAAACGGTCAATGCCGAGCATCCGCTGCTATCGGCGACGCTCGTCAATGGCGAGCGCGTGCAGTTCGTGCTGAACCCGACCTCGGCAACCGGTCACGCTTTTTCCATCCGCAAGCAGTTCATCCGGCGTTTCGATTTGAACGACTATGAGAAGGCCGGCGCGTTCCGCTTCACCAAGGTGACGGGAGACGACTATATCGACGATGTGGACATCGAGCTATCGCGGCTGCTGCGGGCCGGCAAGGTTCGCGCCTTCCTTGAACTGGCAGCCATCAATCACCGCAGCATGCTGATTTCGGGCGGCACCTCCACCGGCAAGACCACGTTTCTCAACACCATGCTCACCGCCATTCCGAACCATGAGCGTTTCATCCTCATGCAGGACACAGCCGAACTGGAGCCGCGGCAAGAAAATGTCGTGTCGCTGCTGGTCTCGAAGGGTGGCCAGGGAGAGGCGAGGGTGACGATGGGCGATCTGCTGGCCACGGCGCTTCGCCTCAGACCGGATCGGATTTTCATGGGCGAGCTGCGCGGCGACGAGGCCTTCGACTTCCTCAATGCGATCAATACCGGGCATCCCGGTTCAATGTCGACGATCCATGCAAACTCGCCGCACCACGCCTTCAACCGGCTGTCGACGCTCGTGCTCAACAGCAATGTGCGCATGGAGCGCGACGACATCATTCGATACATCCGCTCGATCATCCCGATCGTGGTCCAGTTGAAGAAGAGTGATGCCGCCGGCGGCCGCGGCGTCAGCGAGATCTACTTTGCCGACGAGGTGGACGAAAATGGCAAGCGCATCCACGCACACAGAGACTGACCGACGGAAATGGACGGGCCTGCAGCGGGCATCGTTGTTCACCTTGCCGGTCGCACTACTCGGAGTCGCTGTCCTGTGGCTCGCATTCTTCACGCTAATCTACGACGCCTACATCACCTCGTTCGGCTCTTCGTCCTACTTCGACTATGTCGGGCAGGCGCGCTTAATCGACGCCGTCCGCTATACCTGGTCGATCATCCATGTCCGCAACACGGTCGGACTTTCGCTTCTGGCCTTCGCCCTTGCCTTGCCATTCCTGTTTTTCTTGGCTTGCCTCTGGATGCTGAAATGCGGAAGGGCGCTGTCGCGCAAGATCCTCTATCTCCTGCATGTCCGGTCGATGTTCAGCCTGCTTGCGCACACGGCTCTCATCTTCGCCGCCGCTTATGCCGGCGTCATCGTCTACGGCGTGGCCTTTTATCTCGTTGCCACCAAGGCCGGCGAACATGCCGAAATCGCCAGCTATTATGGCAATCATCTGGCCGCCATGTATCAAGCGCCGTTCGGGGCGACGGATGCAGCCGGTGCCTATCAGAAGCCGTCTCGACAGACGGTGCTCGCAGCCCTCGTGGGCCTCGCTGCCGCGGTTGCCATCGTCGGATTTCCGATCGGCGCGGCAATCCAGAAACGTCAGCGGATGATCATGGGTAAAGCGCGGCTGGCTACCTTGAAAGACGCCGCTGATTTCCGGCTGCGCGACAAGCACGGCATCGTGCTTGGGCTGAAGCAAGGCCTGCTCTTGCGCAACGATGGCGACCAGCACGTCATGGTGATCGGTTCGCCGGGGCAGGGCAAATCGCGGGGCTTTGTGATCCCGACGATGATGAGCTTTCAGGGATCGCAGGTCGTTCCCGACATGAGCGGCGAGTTGTTCGAAGAGACCTCCGGTTACTTGAACCACAGGGGATACGAGGTCTTCCTGCTGGCGCCCGGCTCGAAATATACCGACGGCTACAATCCGCTCGACCTGATCAGTGAGGAACCGAACCAGCGGATCACTGATCTTCAGAAGCTGACGCAGATGCTGCTGCCGGAGCGGCTGCGATCGGATTCCTCCGATTTCTGGGAGGAAAGCGCCAGGATCCTGCTGACCGCGATGCTGGGTTTTGTGCTCGAATGCCCTGACACCCGCAAGTCGCTCAGCGAGCTCTACCGCATTCTCAATTCGATGTCGGACGAGCGCAAGGCGATCATCCAGTTATTGGAAAATTATGAGCCGGTTCTCTCAGACCAGACTCGCATGCAGCTGACCAAATTCGCCGGCCGGCATGAAAAGCTCGGGGAGGGGATTGCCGCAGAGATCGTCGCCAAGCTCAATTTTCTGCAGAACCCTCTGGTCGAGGCGCTGACCTCCATCACCACGATCCCGATCGACACGATCAGGAAGCGGAAATTGGTGATTTTCGTCCAGGCTGATTGGAACGCCATGCAGATCTATGAGCGGCTGATCTCGATGTTCATCCAGCAGATGGCTGACAAGCTTGTGCAGATGGGGCCATTGCGCAACGGTGAGCACGAAGTCCTGATGATGCTCGACGAGTTCGGCAATGGCGGCCGGATCGATACCGTTCTGACGCTCGCCCCGCTGATCCGCAAGAATGGCGTGCGTTTCGTCTTCATCCTTCAGGATGGCGCGCAGCTTGAAAGGCTGTACCAGCGCTCCGGCCAAAAGATCCTGATGGGCGCTTCGACGATCAAGCTCTTCATGAATTTTCAGAACCAGGAAGATGCGACGGCCGTCTCGATGGCTGCCGGCAAGACGACGGAGTGGGTCGAGCAATCGTCCTATTCGCATCGTCACGGCCGAAGGCAGCGGTCGATATCGAAGGTGCCTGTCTCTGTCGATCTCCTTCCCGTCAATACGCTGATGATGATGAAGCCGGAAGAGGCGATCCTGCAGGTCACGGGCATGCCGCTGATGCGCATTATGAAGCTTGATTCCGGCGGAGAGCGGATGTTCTCGAAAGTGAGAAAGTTCAAGCCGGTGAAAAGACCTTGCATGGAGCCGGTTGAATGGACAATCGCCGACAGCAGGTCAGCTGCGGCGGCCTCGCCCGCGACGGGCGCTGATATCCATTTTGAGCGCTTCGTCGCGAAGGATGGTATCCGCCACGTCTACATCTCCTCGCTTGACGAGCTGCGTCATCGCCTGGATCTCGACGAGACACGCGACGCCGGTGTGATAGAGGAGGAGGTGCGGGAGGAAAAGCAGAAGCAGCCGGGAGGCAAGCGAAAGGGCGATCCGGCGAGCGGGCAACGAAAGCGCGGCGTGCCGAACGCTACTAGTGCTGCTGGTGAGGGTGACTTCGATCTCGATATCGACGAGCAGAAGCTCAGCCGCAATGTCTATTCGGGCTCACCGGCACATCGGAGCGTTCGACCCAAACAGGCCAATGGTCCATCGGATCAAATCGACTCTCGGCTGGTGGCGTCTGTTCTTCAGCGGCAGGAGGTAAGAGACGCATTTGGAGCGGATCTTAACGCGCTGAACGACGTGATCTTTCAGCAGGCCGAAGAGAACGCGCTTGAGCCAGTAGAGCTCAACGCGGATGTCGAGCTCTTAATTGAGAGCCTTTCTGATCGGCTCACCGAGGACAGTTCACGAGCCTACCTGCACCAGTTCGCCAACCTGGCCCGAGATCCGCTGGGCGAGGATCAATCTGAGACCGAGGCGCACGCTGATTAGCACAAGCGTCTGTCGATCACCGACCATTCATTACGGCGCGAGAGGAAGCGAGATCGCGCACCGTCTGCCAGGAGAGCAATACATGGGTGAGATCAGACATCTCTCAAGCACGGAATTTTCAAAGGGTCGCCATCTCGAACGAATTGTCGCTGCGGCCCGAGCTGACGCCGGCTTTTGGCTGATGGTGAAGGAGCGCGAGATGGAGAGGCAAGCGATTGGAGCCGAAGTTGACCGCGAGGGCGATGGTGAGGATGCGATCGACAAGTCGGCACCGGCGAGGCTGACGCCGACGATCACAGAACTGGCTGACGACCTCGTGTCGCGCATGTTCGGAACTTGCCCGCCCGAGGTACTGGTGATCATCCAACAGGCGCTCCTCGATGCCGTGAGAGTCGAGCTGAGCGCTGTCCGGTGAAATCCGATCAAACGCTATGGAAAATGGTGTTCATAACTTATCTTCAGGTCAGGATGTCGTCATCGGATGTTGGCGATGTATTGTTTCCGGCCCGACGAACTTGATCGATCACCCAGTCCTGTAGCCGCCTGGCGGTGTTTGCAGCCTGCGCCTCCGCGAGGTCCTTGGGAAAAATGCCAAAGATCGGCCCGATATACTTCATGCGAGGCAGTGTCTGTTCCTTCGCTTGCCGATATTCCTCGGTCTCCATCCCAAAGGCTTCGATAATGAGGTTCACCGGCCGGGATCCTCGATACGACGCCTCCAATATGAAGTCCGGCCTGCACGGACCAATGGGAGTGTCCAATGCGAACAGCGGCTTGGTGATCTTGATGCGAAGATCCGGCGCGACGTCGAAGAGAGGTGGACCAGTGAAGCCGTCGATCTCGGAGCTTGCTTCATCGGTCTCCTTGGTAAGGGAGATTGATCGCTTCAAGCCATCAAACATTTGCGGGGATGATTCGCGGTTTCCATGATAATGCTTGGTCTATGGATGCTTCTTAGACTAACTTCCGCCCAGCGCACCGAGACGATCGATCGCCGCGGCCAAGCCCCTCAGCGAGACCGGAAAGGTTAGCGCGGTTTGCGCCGCAGTCGTAACTTTGAGCCTCAGCACCGAGCCTGTCCGCAGCTTTAGGAGCGTTTCCGCATCGATGGGAAACACAGCGACGCATCCAGTCGGCAGGCATGTCCGGAAGCGCAGAGCCGATAACGGCGGTTGATCGTCGATCTGCGGCGCGATTCCGGGGTCAAGAAGAATGCCGAATGGAAGAAGCAACGTTGCGACCGCACCGTCGGAACGCATACCCAACTCGACAGCAAGGAGTCTTTGGCCATTTTGCTGCGACTGGTCCTGTAAGATTGCACATGCCCGTGCGTTGTCGCGAACCGCGCAGGACAACCGCCAATCCTGATAGGTTTCCTGTAGGGAGGAGGCGCCGTTCGGGAGAGCCGTCTGCTGGGCCAGTGCAGGGGATATGAGCGCAGCCGTCATGGCCGCGCAAAGAAGCGTGGCGACCCAAGAAAGTTTTGCCGCAGCACTCTGCAGTGGCGCCGCTCTGACGGCGCGCCCCCTCCGGCGCTGCAGATCGCCTAGGTGTTTAGTCCCGGCATTTGATGGTGCATTATTTTCCTTAGAATGGAGGGAGGCACTATGGGCCAGGTTCTACACGGGAGCGCCACAACGACAGAGGCAATCCGTCGAGCAATACAAAATAGTGAAGAGAGCCTGAGAGCGCTTTCAAAGCGGTATGGGGTCAATCAGAAGACAATAGCCAAATGGAAGAGACGGACATCATTGGCCGATCTTCCGACAGGCCCGAAGGACCCGCATTCGACAATCCTCTCCCTTGAAGAAGAAGCCGTCATCGTCGCCTTTCGCAGGCATACATTGCTGCCTCTTGATGACTGCCTCTATGCCCTTCAACCGACGATCCCGCATCTGACACGTTCGTCCCTGCACAGGTGTCTGCAGCGCCACGGCATTTCACGCCTGCCGGAAGTGAAAGGCGACAAAGAACCGAAGAAAAAGTTCAAAAGCTACCCGATCGGCTACTTCCACGTCGATATTGCCGAGGTGCAGACGGCTGAGGGCAAGCTCTATCTCTTCGTGGCGATTGATCGCACGTCCAAGTTCGCCTTCGCTGAGCTCTATGCCAAAGCTGGCAAGATGAATGCCGCCCAGTTCCTGCGCAACCTGATCGCGGCGGTGCCCTACACCATCCATACTATCCTGACCGATAATGGCATCCAGTTCACCAACCGGGCCTGTGACCAAAATGCCTTCCAGCACATCTTCGACCGAGTCTGTGAGGAATACGAGATCGAGCATCGCCTGACAAAGGTTAAGCACCCATGGACCAATGGGCAGGTCGAGCGGATGAACCGGACGATCAAGGAAGCGACTGTCAAGCGCTTCCACTACGACGATCACGCACAACTGAAAAAGCATCTCGCCGACTTCATCGACGCCTACAATTTTGGGCGCAGGCTCAAGACACTAAAGGGCCTCACCCCCTACGAGTTCATCTGCAAAAGGTGGACTTCCGAGCCAGATCGATTCATCATCGATCCTATCCATCAAATGCCGGGACTAAACACCTAGGTACTTCACTAACCCGCATATCGCGATTGGCAAGGGTCCATTCCTTCTGTCTGAGATCGGTCGCATCTCGTCGACACGATGCTGCTTTTCCTCAGTTGGTTGGCGAGCGGCGCCCTGGACGGACTGCGCAACCCCGTCCCTTACTTGGAGAATCATGTGCACACCCATTCACGAACCTTGCATTGCGTCCCCGACGCTTCGCACGCCTGGACGGCCAGGTCCTCCGCTTCGTCGCGAGTCGGTGCGGATTTTGCGCTCCAGGGCCTGATGCGGCTTTCCTTTTGCTCACCGATCGCGAGCACGCCGCAATGGCGATAGGGAAAACCGGTATTGTCATCGTCATCCCAGTGTCGGTGGTTGCGAAACACCTCGACGACGACGCATCCCTTGCCGTTGGCATTGTGGCAGTGGGCGAGAGCGGTATCCATCGCCTCCTGCCGCTTATCGGCACCCCAAAAGAACCCGTGCTTTTCGTCGGTCTCTGAATAGGCGATCGCTCCCCAGATGCCGCGCTCCTCTTGTGGCGGTGGGACCGGCACACCAGCAGTCATGGGAAGATCGGCCGCCCCCAGATGCGCCATCGGGACCAACGCCACGCAAATCGCACCAAAGGCAAAACCCAATCTCATTTCCCATCTCCTTGTGTTCCTGTTGCCGACGCCACCGAAATAACGGCGCAGCCGCTGCCGGTTGGCAGCAGCATCGCATTGCCACCGTTGTCGGGAAGCTCGTAGACACTGATCTGTGCGAGATTGTTGGTGAGCCTGCTTCCCTTCGGAAGCATGGCCGGCATATCGGCGCATGGAGTTGCGAACGGTGCCACCCGGATCATCGCTCCTTCACAAAGTGAACCGGTCGGCGCTGCGATAACGACACCTGCAGCCGCGCCGCTGTATCCGTCCGTGGCGTAATTCATGCCCACAAGGGCCTGCACCGCGTGCTTGTCCGGTGTTTTGAGATTCCAGGTCGACTGCACGGCGTATTGCGAGCCGTTCGTCAGTAGTGCTCCCAAGCCCGGAAAGACGTTGGAGCAAGCTTGAAGACCTGCCTTTTTGGCGTGCTGAAGAAATGGCGTATCGGCCGGCGTCGAAGCGGCTTCATTCGTTTCTGCGATTGCCGGCTGCGACAGGAAATTCCCGATTGCTTCATAGCGCCCTGCAGCGTACCCGGCGGCGCCGACGACGGCGATACCGAGCAGCGACAGGGCTGTCGTTTTCAGCCAGCTCCGCTGCGGCCTCTCCCCGTCATCTTCCCGGTCCGCAGCGACGCCGCTTCTCTTGCGAGACATTATCCGATCATGAATCGACTGCTGGTCCATCGTGAAATGCCTCCGTTAATTGATCGCCTCAACGGCCATGGAAAGGCCCCTGAGGGTTGCGGTTACGCTGACGGTTCTCCCGTCCCTTATCGAATAGGACACCGTTGATGCCGAGTTCTTCGAGATCTGCTCGCGCATGATGGGGCCGACCGGCAGCATTCCGATGCAGACAGCCTGATTGCATCCGTCGAGCTGGACTGTTACCGGCTCTTTCCGGCCTTCGAATTTCAACGAGACGACGCCATCGCTCTTGGCAACCGGTGCGGTCCTCAGAATCATGTAGGGCTTGCCTTCCGGTGTGGCGGCAAGTGACCAACTGAAAGCGAGCTGTCCTGCCTGGTTTTCGATCGTCTGAGTGACGTTGCAGACCCTTTGTCGAGCTTTCAGATTTTCGTCGCAGATCAGCGTCCAATTCTCGAACGGTCTAATCATTCTCTGATACTCGCCTAGCGTTGCGCCATCTGGAACCGCGACTTCCGGCGGCCTGATTCGGTAGCCGGACGCGATTGCCTCCTGTCCGGCCGCCTGCGGGCCGTACAAGAAAAGGCATGCTATGAAGACCGAGGAAACGGGACCCGCTCTCCTGAACATGCAGACCTCAGTTTAGAGTGAAGCTGAGACCGGCGCCCACACCAACATCCCCATCGGCGACCGTACCGGAAAGATTGGCGCGAACGCGGCCGTCTTCGCTGGTGTAACCGGCACCGAAGGCAAGTGCGCCCTCACTGCGCCAGAAGCCACCGCCCATCGCCACGCTCAGCTTGCCTGGGCGATCGTCATAACGAAGTGATGCCGCGGCAAGTCCAATTGCCGCCGCCGCCCTGGCCTCTGAACGGATGCCGCCCATCTCCCGGTTAAGCTGGCCGAACTTTTGGTCGGTATAGTCATTGGCGGTATCAATGGCATAATTCGCACGGTTGTCCGTGTAGGACCTGGCATCGGCAGAGCTCTGATTCAATTGAGCGACATTGACCGCATCAGTGTCCCTGACACCTCTGCCGACATTCGAGATGACGACCGGTGCATTTACGTCGCCGCCCTGGAGGGTGATGCTGTTTTTCTTGCTGCCGTCCGGGTTGAGGTCATAGAAGACCGCACTATCGTTGATATTGCCAATGCCGCCCTGTAAATCCTCGATTGCCGTATTGGTCGCGTGGAGCTGGGAACCATTAATGGCGTCGGTGCTGTCGGCGGAAATGCGCCCGGCCGCAACGTTTGTCACCGTTCTTTCCGCGCCATCTGCGCCGACGCTGACCGTCCCGACCGGCGCGGTTCCCGCAAAGTCGTACCGCGTGCCCCGAATCGTGGTCCCCGACGTACCCACGGCAGCTTCCGTTACGGAACCCGAACCGAGAGCGACATCGTTTGCGTTGTTCGCCTGCGCGCCCTGGCCGAGCGCGACCGCGCCCGTACCGGTCGCCGTCGACCCGTGCCCGGCAGCCAGGCTGTTGGTCCCGCTCGCCACGCTTTCAGGACCGATCGAGACGCTGTCAGTCCCTGAGGCAATGGAGTCGGCCAGCGTCGAATTGGAATGGAAGTATTTGATACCGCCGCCATTGGCGATGTTGGTGAGGGCATTGTCGACGGCCGTGAAGCCATCATAGACGGTCGTATAGCTGCCACCTTGGATGTTGTAGGTCGGGCCGGTGACCGTGCCGTCCGGGTTGATCGTCGTGCCTCCGCCGATCAGATTGGTGATGTTGGTGCCGAGGCCCTTGAGCTGGCTGACGTTAACGGCATCGGTATCAGCCGAACCGGCTGCGACATTGGTCAGCTTGCGTTCGGCCCCGGACGAGCCGAAGGACACCTCGCCGGCCGAGTTCTGCAAGGCGGCAAGGCCAAAGCCGGCGTAGTTCGTCTGCGCGCCCACCGTGGTGATCGATTGCGCACCAAGCGCGAGACTGTTGATGTGGTTGCTCGTTGCGCCCGCACCGAGCGCAACGGACTGAACGCCTGCCGCCGTCGAATTCGTGCCGAGCGCAACACCGTCGGCCAACATGACATGTGCGTTCTGACCGATGGCCGTGCCGCCCGGTGCTAGCTGATCGACGATCGCGCCATTGCCGATGCCGATGCCGTTGTCACCGTTGACGACGGTCGTAGGACCGACAGCAATCGATTCGGCCCCGACAGCCAGCGAATCGCCGGCCGTCGAATTGGCATGGAAATACTGGCTCGGCGTCACTGCGACCGAGGCGATGGCGCCTTGGAGCTGGCGAATGGTGACCGCGTCCTGGGCACTCGTGCCGTCCGCGACATTGGTGATCTGCCGGTATGAGGTATTGGTGCCAACCGATACCGCCCCCAGGAGCGTCTTGTCGGTGGTGTTATATTCGATGAAGTTCGTCGGGCCGGCACTGATCTGGCCGGTCGCAGGCGCCAGGGCCCGATCGGAAATCGATCCGGAGCCAAGCGCTACCCCGCCGTCGATCGTCGCTTGGCTGTCCCGGCCCAGGGCGAGAGAGTTGTCCGCAATGGCGGTGGCGTCATATCCGACCGCGGTGGAGCCGATGCCTTGAGCGGAGGAATCGCTGACCGCAAGCGTCCGGTCATTGGTGCGCACATACCGGATGCCGTCACCATTTGCGTCCGTGAAGGGTGCTGACGTGTCGCCGGCGATATTGTTAATCGTAGTACCGATATCACCGATAGTGTCGCCGAGATTAGCGATGTCGTTGGTGTTCTGCGTGACCTGCTGGTTGGTCGCGAAGAGCTGCGAGCCGTTGATCGCGTCGGTCGAGCTGCCCGAGAGCTGGCCGGCCGCGACGTTCTGGATCTGGCGCTCGGCGCCCGCCGAACCGACCGAGAAAGCTCCTGCCGGTGTCGTGCCGGCGAAGGTGTAGGCCGTGCCGCCGATAGTCGTACCGCCGACGGTCGTGGTCGTTCCGGATGCCGAGTTCAGGCCGATCGCCACGTCCCCGGCATTGTTCGCGACTGCGTTGGGGCCAATGGCGACCGCGTCGATCCCCAGCGCCTGCGAATCCGGCAGCGTCGAATTGGCGTGGAAATATTTGATGCCGGCGCCGTCGTTGATGTCGGTGATCGTATCGTCGAGATTGGCGATGTCGGTGGTGTTCTGGGTGACCTGCTGATTGGTCGCAAAAAGCTGCGAGCCGTTGATGGCATCAGTGGAGCCGCCGTTGATCCGGCCCGCCGCGACATTGGTGATGGTGCGTTCGGCACCCGCTGCGCCAACGCTGACGGTACTCGTCGGGGAAGTACCGGCGAAGTTATAGGTCGTCCCGCCAATCACGGTGCTGGCCGTGCCGACCGCAGCGTCGGTGACCGAGCCCGAACCCAAGGCGACATCGTCAGCATTGTTGGCGACGGCAGCGTCACCGAAGGCGACCGCACCGGCAGCGCCCGCACGGCTGGTATTGCCGATCGCAACGGAACCTTGGCCGATGGCGACGTTGGCGTTACCGATCGCTACCGCGCCGTTGGCGGCATTGGCAGCGGTGGCGCTCGCCGCGCCGTCGGCATTGGCGATGTTGTTCGCACCTCCGGTGAAGGCGCCGGTGCCGCTCGCATAGCTCGGATCACCGATGGCGACCGCGCCGTCGCCGTAAGCGGTGTTGCCTGCGCCGATCGCAACGGCCTTGCCGCCGGTCGCGTACGCGCCAGTGCCGATGGCGACGGCGTCGGCGGAGTCCGCGGCGGACTGGAGACCGATCGCGATGGCATTGGTCGCGGTCGCCCCGCTTTCGCGTCCGATCGCAAGGGCATCGTTCGCAGACGCTGTTACGTCCGTGCCGATGCCGATGGCGCTCTCTCCACTGGCGCTTGTCGCAAAAGTGCTCGATCCGAGATAGACGGAGTTTATCCCGGATGCCCTCGTCCCAGCGCCGACAGAGACGGAGTTCTGGGCGCTGGCTTGGGCGCCCCGGCCGAGAGCGGCACTGTTGATTCCGCTGGCGGTAGCGCCCAGTCCGAGCGCGGCTGCGTTCGCGCCGGTCGCCCTGGCGTTGTTGCCGAGCGCCGTGGTGGAGACGGCGGTAGCCTGGGCTCCCGACCCCGCTGCGACGGCGCCGACCCCGCTCGACACAGCCGAATTACCCAAGGCAAGCGCAAAGTTGCCCGAAGCGACCGCGACGTTGCCGAGCGCTGCCGAGTTGGTCCCGCTGGCATTGGCCTGGGGGCCGACAGCAACAGTATTGTCGGCGGTTGCCATGGCATGGAAGCCGATCGATGTCGTTGCATTGGCGGCTACGCCGATGCCGGCATTGGTGCCGATCGCAATATTGTCGTTGCCCGTCACCAGGTTGCCTGCCGAAGCCGAAAGCGTGCCGTCGTAAGTGGCGGTGCCGTCGCCGGTTCCCATGGCGAGGTTGCGTGCGCCCGTGACGCCCGAGCCGGCGCCCCTCATGACGCTGGGAATGCCGCTGCCGATGGCGGTGTTCTGTGCGCCGCTCACCAGCGTGCCGGCCGCAACGCCCATGGCGACCGAACTGGAATTGCCGGCGGTTGAACCGGCGCCGGCGCCTTGTCCGACCATAACCGTGCTGTCGCCGACCGCAACAGCCTGCGTGCCCAGCGCGAGCGAACTCTGACCCTGCGCCCGAGCACCAGTCCCGACGGCGGTCGTTGCATTGCTCGTTGCGGCGGCCGCATAGCCCAGCGCGACGCTCTGCAAGGCGGAAGCGCTCGCCGTGCCCCCTATCGCAACCGCGTTGGTCTGAGCCGTGACGTCCGTGCCGATGGCGATGGCGCCCTGGCCAAGGGCGCCCGTTCCAGCACCCGTGCGCGCGCCGAGATAGAGGGAGTTTATCGCGGTTGCATTCGCCTGGAAACCGATGGCAATGGCGTTCTGCTGGCTGGCGGCTGCGTTATTACCTTGGGCAAACGAGTCCACCCCGGAGGAGTTTGCTTGGAATCCCAATGCTGTGGAACGCGCTCCGCTGGCGATGGATCCCCAACCACCGGCGAAAGAAGAGCCGCCGCTGGCCGTCGTGCTGGTGCCGACGGCGGTGGAGTTCCCGCCCGAGGCGGTGGAGAAGGTGCCGAAGGCGTTGGCACCTGCCGCGGTGGCGCTGGCGTTGACACCGAGCGCGACCGTATTGACGTTGTTTGAGATCGTGCCGCTGCCGATCGCCACGGCGCCACCTGGGCCTGTCGCCGACGCAGTCCGGCCGAGAGCCACCGAGTATTGTGCAGACGAAACGGACTGAAAGCCGATCGCTATGGCCCAGGCATTGGTAGCGCTCGAGCCATTTCCTACCGCTATCGATTCGCCGGCTGTCGCCGAACCGCCGCCGGCGGCATATTGTGCGTGGGCGGGCGTCGCGAGGCCGATCACGATGAGCGCCAGGCTACCTGTAAGGACTGAACCAAAGCTGCCGCCGGCGCCCAATGTTCCAAGCCCCGGACCCTTGCGCCGAAAGCCAAGAACACGGTGGACCAGGCGAAGGATCGCCATCAGCCGCCGCCGCCTAGACCGGTCGCCGCTTTCACCGGCGATACGGTTTTGGGGACACCGAACCGGAATATGCGCTGTGTATGCCCCTTCATGCATTCAGTCACCGTACATTTCCCTCGTTGCTACTCGGGCGCGCCGATGCCGCGGAGCTCGCCTTGGCCGTTGAAAAAATTTCTTAATCGTACCACTCGTCTTGCACGGCGTGCCCCATCGCCACCCCTTTGCTCTCGATCAACTCGGAAACGCTCTCCACCCCTGCCTGAGTAGGAGCAGGCACGGAATACAGCGCAGCGTCAGCCCGGTCCGGCGGCAGCTTGATCAACACAAGGGCGCGGCAGACGTCGAAATGGAGGGATGGATCCCGGTCGGTAAAAGCCGGTGTGGTGAGCCCCAGCACGAAACAAGCAAAGAAATAGTCGATCTCCGCGTCGCTTATCTGACCGCCATATTGGCGCTGCAGAGCAGTCCAGGCCCCTTCTACCCTTGGCACAAAGACTTGAGTTTCCGGGAACGAAATGTCCCCGGATGACCCAATACACCGTATTGACTGATTGCCAGAAAGCCCCACAGCGCACCGAATGATTGTGTTGTCGCAAGGATAGCCACAGTCGGTGGCACACGTATTTTGCGAAACTCCGGTTTCTTTTTAGAAAGATCCGGTCTGAATTCGCCTTGAAGTAAGTACGGCCATTCCGTCGTAAAAGCTCAGAACAGACACTCTCGTCTCGACAAAAACCTGTGTCTACCAGCGTTGATCCTTGGTAAAAATGAAACGATCAGGAGAGATCAGGTAAGTATGTTTGCGTGTGGCCAAACTCCTCTCGTCGCTTTGATGCTTCTCGCTAAAAAAATGAGACCCAATTCCCACGAGATCAAGGCATTGCAGCGACAGTAGATCATCGTTGCTGCCTTACCTGTCTGGGGGTCCTGTTTCTATGTTTCGACATTGTCACGGTCAGATGGCTCTGATCTGAAAATCCGCTCAGATGGGCGATTTCGGCGATCGATAGTACGTTTTCGACGAGGAGTTTTTCAGCAAAATTGAGGCGCAGTCGAAGAACATATTTGTGCGGAGGCTCGCCGAAGGTCGTCGTAAAGGCCTGGATGAAATGGCGGGGAGAAAGGCCTGAGACCGCCGCAAGCTCGGCCACTGTGATCTTGCTGGAAAACCTTGACTCCAACAGCTCGCGAACTCGCACGGCACTGCGGTTCGACAGGCCGCTGCCTCTCTTTCGGCCCGACGGCAATTTGTCCAAGCCTGTATAATTTCGGACGATGTGCACGCCAAAGATGGCGATTAGCGATTCGATGTAGATCTTGTTTGGAACTTCGCGTACCAGTTCCGCCTTCAACATCTCCGCGAGATGCAGCGCCTGAAGGTCTATGGCGCCGAGTGGCGGCGGTTGGAGTACCGTATGACCCGCGCCGAACTCATGCGCCGCCAGCTCCAGAAAGCGCTGGGGCGGCACGGTAACGATTACCTTCTCGCAGGTGGAAGACCATGTCACGTTGCGTACTGTGTTTGCAGGAGTGACCGATACCATCCCGGCGTCGCCGTCGTATTCGTGCGCAACGTGATCATCGCCGAAAGACACCCTTATTCCAGGCGAAGGTGCGAGCATCACCGTCGCCAAATGTTCCCGGGCCTTGAGCGTATGCGATCCCGGTGGCCGAACAACATGAGCCGCCGCGCCTTTGTCCGTTATGAGACGCAGCCCCTTGCTTTCCGGAATTTCATGAAAGATGTGCGCGCCTGCTTTCGGCCACTCGGTCGGAGAGCGGTGTTCTGGAACTTCAATTCTTCCCGGCATCCCAGGACTAACCTCAATATTGTTGATCGGTCGAAACCGTTGCTCCGGCGCACAGGCGTCAATGGTCTGCCTGCGGCGTCGAGGTCCCTGTTGGAGATCCGTAGGTTTGTCGAGCCGCACTGCCTGTTAGCGGTCGAAGCGCCACGTCCAGTTATAATGACGTCGACTGTCATATGAATGGGCATATCTGGTGATGGAGTGTATTTTGGAAAATTCCGGTTTCTTTAAGAAAAGTCCTGTACAATGTGACGTTATAACAGTTGTTGCCGATTTGCCACGCGAGTCCGCGGGTAAAGGCGCCCTTCGACACCGGCGGAGTGTGTCACGTCCAAAGAGGCCGTCATGTTCAATTACTTTGACGTTCTTCGTACCCGTCTCCACCATTGACAAAGATGTTGTCGAGTTCTGCCGATCGGCGACTTGCAGGGTGTTCGAGCAAACCCGAACTTGGGATCATGTCGCAAGGCGCACTTCACTCTCGGTCCATAATGTTATAACATATCGAATCTGGCTATCCAACCAAATAGATCGCTCTCCATCGAACGATTTGCAAAAGGGCGGCGAGAGAGGCCAGTTGCTCAGGGCGCCCATGGCAATCGCCGCGCCAGTTCGTCGACTTCTAAAAGGATATGCGTGTAAGTCTTCGAATTAAGACATCGGTCCTTTACGGACAACTCTGGTGCGCTGCAGGCTACCTCAAGATACCTCTGTCACATTACGATGTATCCATTCTCGCATATTGTCGAATGCCAATGTTTGCGAGTCAACGCGCAGGTGATTCCGGTCCACGACCGGTGGTCGATCGCAATCCGGCACCCTAAGTCTCTCGCCTCTGAAAGCGAATTAATCGCCAGCGCGACATCGGCAGAGGCCGGAATTCCGGTAAACTTTAGTACAAGCCGCGACGACAATTCAGGTCGAGCGGCGATCTGGTCGCGAATATGAGCCCAACTCCCAGGATCGGAAACGTTGTGACTTGAGAAACTATATCCTAGGACCGACAGAGAATTGGGTTCTAGCGCATCCAGGACAAGCTTGAGCATATGCCGGTCCAGGACGGGCGCTTCTCCCAAAGCCTCCAGTGCGGGAACAAACACAACGTCTGCGTGTTCTATCCCCTCTTTGTCAATAAGGTAAGGCAAGCACTCACCGTATAGAAGCCGGGCCGGATCGTCGTTAGCATGTATGCTCTGGACGATGAAGCCGATACGATGTTCGGTAATCGCTTCCTTGACAATGGACACGTGTCGCTCATCGAGCAAATCGAGATCCAGCATGCAGTCCTCCCGGCACGAAGGATGCGTTGCGAGATTGCTTCTCATGACGAAACGTTTCGCGCCACCGCTGCCCCAGCGGGCGGCCCGTGAATAATTACGGCTCACATTCTACCTACATATCTTTTTCGGTGGGGAACCTTGGGGATCAACCCTCTCAGGGAGATAGCGACGGCAAGTTTGTTATTGACAAGCCAAGGCTGGCAAGATGGCCATGATAACCAGAGCACGAAGCGCTGGGAATCGCACGAAATGAGGTCCACCCATCACGAACTGCGTAAGCTTTGTGCCGTAGCTAGGAGTCGTCGCGCTTAGCCAACCCTAGGCGTGCCCTCAGTTCGGCAATTTTGACGCGGCTCACTGGAACCAGATGCGGCACCTCCCCGTCTACCTCTACGACAGCACCATTGCCTTCCTTGCGGATCAATGAGACGAGGGGAATGGAAACGATGTGGCTACGGTGGACGCGCATGAAAATGGCAGGATCGAGTCGGGCCTCGGCTTGCGAGATCGCCCATGGGCACATCCGTTCTCGGTTGCCATCGTGAACCAGCGTATAGTGGGCGTTTGCTCTCACGCTGCGGATCCGTGCGGCCTCGACG
The DNA here is from genome assembly GCF_001679785.1 of Rhizobium leguminosarum. Taxonomy (NCBI): domain Bacteria; kingdom Pseudomonadati; phylum Pseudomonadota; class Alphaproteobacteria; order Hyphomicrobiales; family Rhizobiaceae; genus Rhizobium; species Rhizobium leguminosarum. The sequence continues at coordinate 105,336 of NZ_CP016288.1, read as the reverse complement.
AAACGGGTCCCGTCGGGCCCCTCGACAGGCACCCGCGTCATTACGGCGATGCTGGGCCGCTCCCCCGGGCGCTGCGTTAATTCTGCTTGAGTGTCGGCGGAATCCAAGCTGTTCCGGTCAAGCGGCGACGCCTCGCCATCAATGGTATCGGGCTGGCTGGCGGGCGCTGAATTCAGCGCGCGGGCCCACGGTTCGGGTAGTAGGAGCAGCAAAAAGCCGAAGATAATCAGAAAACACAAAGGCGATACTATCAGGGCTAGAGCCTCGCGGGAGACAGCCAGTCCGGTCGTCGCGTGGTGGGCGGGGCTTCCCGGCACGAAGTGCATGCCGTACATGGCGGTAAAATGCATGCCGGAGACCGCCACTCCGAATGCCGTGGCACTCAGCGCGAGCCGCATGCCGCCATGCCGGGCGAGAAAAATACGCAGGCCGCCGTAGGCCGCGCCCACGGCGATCACCACGGACGCCACAACTAATGCATGCTGATGCTCGATATGGAAGGTGCCAGCAAGACCATGGATGCCGACATAGTGCATCAATGCGATCCCCAAGCCGAGCAGCAATGCCGAGAGGAGCACCCGCGCATTTGAAGGCTCGCCGACGGAGACGAAAAATAGCGAAACCCCCATAACAAGGGCACAGATAAGAAAGGATACGACGGTTGGCAGGACAAGATAGGTGGCATCCGGCGGGATTGGCGCTGCCAACATGGCGACGAAATGCATGGTCCAGACACCGACTGCAAGGAAGAAGGCCGCGCAGGCAAGCAACAGCCTGCGGTCGGCACTACCGGTGCCCCGCACACGGGCCGTAAGCCCGAATCCTGTATATCCCCCAGGATGGCGATCACCACCGAAAGCGCGACCAGGAGGGGGTCGTGCCCTGCAAACATTCTCCCGCCTGACGGTGCGACGTCTTCCCTTGAATCACTTTAAGGTCATCCGCTTTATTTGCAACGTTCAAATTGTCGGCGTAACATAAGCAACGGTGGCTTGTAGCGACCGAACCCAGGTGCGGCTGGCGCCGGTGCAACTGTCTCTGAATTAAATGCGGCATTCAAGGATACGCATGCGAGAACCAACGTCGCCATACATAGCCGCCTCCACTCAAATCGGTGTCCGCACATCTTGAGGGTGGGCGCCGGGGAGGCTCGCGCCAACGATCACAGACTGGCTGACGACTTCGTGTCGCGCATGGTCGGAATTTGCCCACCCGAGGTACTGGTGATTATCCAACAGGCGCTCCTCGATGCCGCGAGAGTCGAGCTGAGCGCTGTCCGGTGAAGGCCAAACGTGATGGAAAATGGCGATCACAATGATCTTCAGGTCAGGCTGTCGTCGTCGGCTGTTGGCGATGTGTTGTTTCCGGCCCGACGAACTTGATCGATCACCCAGTCTCGTAGCCGCCTGGCGGTATTTGCAGCCTGCGCCTCCGCGAGGTCCTTGGGAAAAATGCCAAAGATCGGCCCGATATACTTCATGCGAGGCAGTGTCTTTTCCTTCGCTTGCCGATATTCCTCGGTCTCCATCCCAAAGGCTTCGATAATGAGGTTCACCGGCCGGGATCCTCGATACGACGCCTCCAATATGAAGTCCGGCCTGCACGGACCAATCGGAGTGTCCAATGCGAACAGCGGCTTGGTGATCTTGATGCGAAGATCCGGCGCTGCGTCGAAGAGAGCTTGCTGTAGCCAGAACAGCAGATGCGAAACGTCTCTTTCGAATCCCGATTCCACCGGGAAGAGCGTATCGCCGTTATAGACCGGCTGGGCGTAGGCCTGGACCGCTCGCACCGGTCCTTCGTCATCCTCCTGAAAATCGACGTTCAGCAAAGTCAGGAACGGACCCCTCAGCGCGGGATCGCCCCGCAATGGCTGGCGGACCTTGCCGAGCACCTCGATCGTTCGCGAGGACGACGCCGGCATGATCGCCTGCGCCGATACGCTTTTTGCAAACAGCAACATAAAGCCGGTTCGCCGAAGACTTTCCGGCCAGTCCGGGCGGGAGGTTACGAGCAAACGCTGCCACCGGCTGGCCGGGTCCCAATAATCCGCGGCCCATGTCGACATTAGTGCGTTCAGTGTCCAAGTCCGCAGCACCCTGAACTCCCTCGCGGCGGAACGTATCCTCGATAGCTGACCTCCCAGCGCAAGTTCGGGATGGTCCTGCAGTGGGGGTGTGACGTTTGTACCCGCCCTGTCCAGCATCCGCCACAGGATGCCGCCAAGTCTGGAAGGACGGTCGTTTCGTTCCCTCGATCGGGTGGGATCATCGTCCGAGATATCAGCAAGGCGGTTGGGAATGGCCGGAAGGGCGTCGACGTAGCTGCGCCCCGATTTTGGCAGCGGGCGGATCTGATAGCGACGATCGAAAAGGGCGGGAGCGGCGTCCTTGTCTACATGGAACGGGCACGTCTGCGCATGGTTTGGCCGCTCTTCATGCCGGTCGGGATCCGCGTCCTTCGAGGTCAGTCGTCGCAGCGTAAATGTACGCTCCTGCTGGATCGGTGCGAGCAATGGCTGCAAGCCGGCCGCGAGGCAATCGCATTCAATCCAGCCGTCCATCACTTTAGCGCGCTTGATAACCGAAAGCGCAATTGCCTCATCCTCGTTGGATGCAGCGTTGCCATACCATGCACGCAACGCGGTTGTCTCTCGGCCGGACAGGTCGGTAAGTGGATGGGCTGAACTGTTGCGAACGACGATCCGCATGCCAGATCCCTTCAATAGCCGAGGAGCCAGAGCCGATATCCGAGATATCCCACTGCCATCGCCCCGGCGATAGCGAGGATCGTCTCTCCCCAAGCTTGGATGTTCCAACGGCCGCCTTTGTCGAGGCGCGAACCTTCGAGCACAGCCGAAAGGAACGCATAGACCGGGATCATCATCGCGTAGCCCAGCGTGAGGCTGTCTCGGATTGCGATGTGGGCAAGGAGGAAAACACATCCGAGAACCAGGGTGGCCAAAGATAGCCGCCGCAAGTCAAATCGGTAGCCGCGCTTTTTGAGCGACGTCATCGAGCCTCCTTCGAATTCAAACTCAAAAATATAACTTCAGTATAAGTGCTGAGTGAGTTGCGGCAAGGGACGAAATCTATGGAGGGCCTGTCCATGAGGATTTGTGCCGATTGAATACGGCACCAACTACCGGGCTCCGCCATCCTCTTGCAGGGCGTGATCGTCGCAGTGTAAGACGTGTAACGAAGTCGTGAACGCTTGGATGCAAGAGATAGGCAACAAAGGGTTTACGCTTCGTCATAATGGTCTCTAGCCGGCGTCAGGCATTGGATGCGCAGTAGAATTTCGAACAAGTCCCGGACCAGCAGCTGCGGCAGCACCCTCTGTCGCCGGGATGATACGTTTGCTCGAGCCGCATTAAGCACATCTTCCGCCAAGGAAGGCGTTGCATGTCTCGTGTGAAAGACGATCAGTCCGGCAACCCAGCGGACGTTTCGATATTGAAGGCGCTGTCGTTTCAAGAAAGGCTCGCCATTGGCCTGCGGCGATTGAAGACCGAGAGGGGCTTGTCGAACAAGGATCTGGCCGAGCAACTCGGTGTATCGGAAGCCTATATGTCGCAAGTGACCCGCGCCATGCGTGACGTCAAGCTGTCGACCCTCGACAAGATGCAGCGCGAGTGGAATGTCATTATCGAGGATTTGCTCAGGGTCACCGAAGAGGATCTCTCTCGGATAGAAGCTTTGAAAGCGCGCCGAGGGAAGAAAAAAGCTCCCGAGACCACGTCCTGATTTTCCTGTCACAGTGCACGATCGGCCTGGGCTAGTGATTGAGGTTAAACCAGAACCTTTCCTTCACGCCCTGGTCATTCGGGATGTCGAAGAAATACGGATCGGCTCGCCGCGGCCGCGGCGTGGCAACTTGCTGGATACAACCATCGCGGCCGTTGCCGAAACTGCGCCCTATCGTCATACCTGACTGCCTCATATTGGCATTGCGATCGATCGGTGATCGGCAGACATCGACTGTTTTGATGCACTGGTCGGGCTCGCCTCGCCAGCCATTATCGCCCTGCGGGCTATAGCCGACGGTCGTTCCGGCGGGGCAATCCTCGTAGTTCTCTCGTCCTGGCTTGCCGGCCTTGGCCTCATGGCAAATCGGCCAAGAAAAACCCGGTTGCTTCATTGCGGCGATGAGCTTTGTCATAGGTGGAACACAGTAGGGAACACCGTGCCAGGACGGATTTTGCGATGCCGCACACAACAGAACCTGACATCCCCAGGAGGCGTCGTCGGCTTTTGCGCCGCTGGCCGGGAAGCCAAGGGCTGTCCCTGTCAATGCCGCGACCATAATCAGGAACGGTCTCATAGTTCGCCTCCGATATCGACTATTGGATTTGCGCCCAGGTGCCGTCGATCCTCGCAAAGGAAAGCACGCCCGGCTGCGCCGAGCCGGCAAAGGAGCCTGACGTTGTTGTGATGATGCCAGTACAGGTGACGCCGGGTATTGCCGCGCGAGGCCTGCACTCCGAAATCCTTATCGACCGGCCCGACTTCGCGATCGCAGCGCTTGCCTCTTCGTTGTTGGGAGCGTCGACCGGCGATGATTGTTGCGCCGCCTCCTTCAGGCGAGCGATCTCTTGTTCCAGCTCGGCGATATGACCAGGTCGCGCCAGCTCATTGACCGCGTATCCTCCCGCTGTTCCAGTAAGGAGGGCGATGGCGGCAGCAACTACCGCGGTATCGGGATGCTTAGCCATCGGAAACTCACTCGATGCCCAGTCGCTTGAGGACTGCAACCGGATCGGTCTCGCAATCTTGTCTCCAGTCCGCGTGTTTGGCGCAGGCGTAGGCGTATTGGCTAAGGTCTGCCGATGACAGATCGGCAAGCCTGTTGCCGATCGCTTTCCATTGCTGCACGTCGGCCGGATCGCAGCCGGCGCCTCCGGCACCGCAAAAGTTCGGATCGCGCTGTTCGGTCGGATTAGGCGTGGCGCCATCTTGCGCGCCGCTCGCGACCGGAGCGACGACGAGCAGGAACGCTGCAATACTAAGGGAACCAAAGATACGATTCATTCAAACTCCTTGCACCTCTTTGTGTTCAGCGCGCCGTTTGGGTAACAGGCAACGGCAGAGGCAGGCCTGTGTCGGCTTCTGGTGACTGGCCGTCCTGCTTCTCTGCGGTCGCCTTCGATGCGGTATAAAGCCAAGGAGGAAGCAGGTCCGGTGACGACCAGACGCCATATCCTAGCCCCCTGGCTTTCCGCTCAATGTCGAAATAGGCAGGGACCTGGGGTTCGTTGCGGTAATTGAAGGCATAGCCGATACCTTCGGCAATTGCCGTCGCTGCCAGATTCGTCTCGCCGACAAAGCAATGGGCAATCAGCACTTCGTTGGTATCGCGGTCAACCGGCGCGCAGTTGACGTTTTGGCCAAGTGTCCGGAGGATCATCCACGCGCGTGAGACCTGACCGGCGGGCCACTCCACGCCATCGCTCGTTACGGTCTGCTCAAGGCGAGGGGCTTCATACCCAGCCAGGCGGACGATCTGTCGGCTCTTGACGAATTCAAACGTGGTCGCATCAACGACCTGCACCTTGCCGTAGATCTGACGCGGCACATCGGATGGATGACTTTGCGCAAACAATGCCGTCGGGGCCATTGCGAGCCATAACATCGAGCCAGCCACAACTTTCATCGCTGTGCTCCCGCCTGTTGTTGGAGAATTGAGACCGGATGCGGCAGGTCCGAATAGGCCCAAAGTCCTGCGCGCGCCGAACGTGCACTTTCCTCCGCGACCCGGTAACCTGGAACGATCAGTTGCCCCGCGCTGTCGACGGCTGCAAATCCCCAACCTTGGGCAATCATATAGGTTGCCAAGTCGTACCGATGCCGGCCTGTCGTCGTTTGGCATGCGACGACCGCGTTGTTCTGGTCGAGATTTTTGATGGTCGCGCAGACGGGCCTCGTGTCTCGGATCAACGCCTGCGCCATGATCAGATCGAGCTCTCCACAGTCCCTGATAACACCGGCGGAGACGGTGACATTGGTGCCTCGAAGACAGGCCTGCAGGCCATAGAGCCGATAGCGTCGACCACCGGAGATCCAGGTGTCGCCGGTTTCGAACTGCGCCTGCGTGGGGAACGGAACGAATTCGGGTTGGGCGCCACCGGCGTCAGCGGCCGGGGGAAGGTCCGTTTGCGATGCCTGGACAGGAACGACCGGGGCCGAGAAATGCGATTCGGGCATGACATCGCCGTGGGGGAGCATCGGCATGATCGTCGTGGCAGCATCGACGCCGGAAGCTGTGATCGTCGAAATGAACATGAGAAGCCCGATCCGCATCAATTGGTCGTCGAATTGACCGGGGTGCGTTCCCCATTGGGATGCGCGAACTGATCGCTTGCCCAGATGCCGATTTGTTCACCGCGTGCGACTTCCTCGGCTTGCAAATATTCCGGGAAGACGGGTCGGCCGGCGCGGTCACGGGCAGCGAACACGAAGCCTTTGCGGATGAGCGCCTCGGAGAGCGATCGAACCGCGCCATTCTCGACGAAAAAGCATTCAGCAAAACGCACCGCTGGTCTGCCTGGGTTTTGCGCGAAAACGTGGCAAGGAAATGCGTCGCCAGCGCCTGCCTTTGCCTCATCGAGCGTTGCAGTCATGCCCGCAAGCGAAATCATGGCACAGGTCGTCGGCATTCCGGCAAATTCCATTGGCTCGGTTGAGAGGCAGCCCTGGACGCCAGCCAGTTTAATGACGGCACCGTCGGCGCTGAGAAACGCGCTGCCGCTCAGCGCGGCCTTTGGGCTAACGCTTTGCAGATCAAGTCGGGACGCAATCGATGACGTGTCCAGCGGAATTTGCGGTCCGGGGATCAGGTCACGGCCCTCAGCATAGGCGTTTTGATAATAGCTGACAAAGTCCGCAGCCGTGTCGGCCCGCGCGGCAAAGGGCAGGGCGATCAGGGCATTGAGAAGGCTGCAAAAGAGGAGGCGGTCGAACCGCCATGCGCCATTGTTCATGCTCGCATCCGTCGCAAGTTGACTATTTCGAGCATGCACGAAATTATACTGCAGTGCAAGTCTGGAAAATGCTCGAGGATTGCAGTATGTGTTGTTGAACACCGGAAACGTGCAGATGGAGAAGGGTAATGTCGGCGGCAAGAAAGGCGTTCAGGGTGGTTGTCTTCCCGTTCCGGATGGCATGGTTCCTGATGTTGATCGCGAACTTATTGGTCGCATCGGCCGGCTGCTTTCTCGTCGCGTTCTTCGTTGCATACGGTATTTCGCTGGTATTTTCGTATGCCTTTCTGCCGCCCGAATGGACGAAGGCGTTATGGCAATGGGCGGCCGATCTTTATACTCGGTCTTCCTTGTTCAAAGCTGCCACAATTGCTTTCTTCACGCTTCTTTTCTCGGCCATCCTGCGATTTTGGCCCGCGAGGGATCCCGTGGCGGATGCGGCTCGTGAGCGCGAGATCACCGGGTTGAATGATGACCTGGTCGCCAGGCGACGGCAGGACGCGCTACGGTCCAGACTTCGGGCCTGAAGGGCATGCGGTTAGGTTTTGGGGATCTTGGAACGCACTTGTCGTCCGTCTGTCCAATGCCTGAGCTTCCCGCCGTGACAGTAACTTTTGAGCCGAAGGGGTGAGAGGATCCATGGCAGTCAAACCACTTTCGCTTGCTATCTCGACGTTCAAAGGAGGTGCGGGCAAATCGACCTTGAATGTCAATCTCGCAGCGGAGTTTGCGCAACAGGGACACAGAACCCTGCTCATCGATTGCGACGAGCAGGAGTCGTCGACGCGCTGGTTCAATGTCTCCATGAAGCGCGGCCTGCTTCCGACCGACGGCACGTTGCTGCATCTGCGAGTGGCTCCCGGGGATCGGTTTCGGGACCGCATGGCTGACGCGCCCGAGGCGGATATTCGCATCTATGACGTTGGCGGCTACGTCCATCAACGCGCAATCGAGGTCTATCAGGAGTGCGACGCCGTCCTCATCCCGATTATTCCGGAACCGACCGCCGCCACGTCAGCGATCAAGGTCGCGACCATTTTGAAGGAGATATCCAAAAAACGGCCCCAAGGACCGATCCCTTACGCGGCGATCTGGAATTACGTCGACATGATCGCTCTCAAACACAATCGGTCGCTTCCGGAAGTCCATGCGATCCTTACGAGCGGCAGGATTCCCCTGGTGGAGACGGTTATCCGCAAGAGCAACCATTTCAGCGATGTCGGAGCCGGCTTCGGTTCGCTCTATTCCAAACTTGCCACCATCGAGAACAACCCGTCGCTGACGCCATCAGCCAAGCGTCGGGCCTCCGAGAGTGTGCTCGATGCGATCGATCTCGTGAAGAAGATCAACAACGAGTTTATCAGTCTTCTGCAGGCGGAGGCAGCTTGAACGCGATGGCAGGCGAAAGAACACCAACCGGCAACATTCTAGCCCTTGCCCGCTCGAGAGAGGATCAGGCGAAGGACGTGGTAGAGACCGCCACCTCCTATATGCCGACTAATATCGACCTTGAAACGCTGATGCCCGATGAGGCTCTTGAAGAGCAGAGTGAGAGCGTCACGCCCGACGTCAGGTCACCGGACGTCCACACTCCCGACAACAATCGACGACGTGGGCGATTGGCCGCCAAGGGAACCACAGCGGCAGGGGACACCACGAAACGGAAGCGCATCTCGCTATATCTCGATGACGACGTGCTGACGAAGATTTTCCGGGTTTCGTTGGAGCGCCACGAGCAGCTTTCATCGGCGACGCACCGGCTGATTGTCGAGGCTCTGAAGGCGAGGGGGCTGTAGTCGATGCGCGACCCGGCCATCATGTTCCGGCTGCCTGCTCAGATCTTAAGCAATCTCGACGCCCTTGCCCGCAGGCTCGATGTCTCCGTCAACATTGTCGCCAAGCTCATTGTCACCAGGGAGATCATGCACATTCCGGCGATGCTCGAGGAGCACGACCGGCAGCTGGCGAACATGCACCAGTTTCTGCGCGAACTTGCTTTTCGGAACGAGGAGTTCCTCTCTGAGGAGAGTGTGCATGCCGAAAGTACCAAAGCGATCGCGCATCAGCTCGAAGAAGTCATGCGCGCTCTTGATGCCATCCGCGACGCTGCCTTTATCCGGCCCTCCACCTTTATCGCCGACCTGATCAGGAACCACGATGAACGACCTGTCCAGAAGTCGCTCCGCGTCTAGACCGGAAGGTCGTCGGCTGCCGAGCTACTTCGATCTTATCGAAGACGAGTTGCGGCGGCGCGGGGGCGGTGGCGGCGGATCAGCGAAGCGGCCGACCTTTACGAAATCTGGCTTGCCCTCAATCAAACATCCGGGCGCTGCCTCGGCGTTAAGCCGCGCGGCCGGCAACAATGCGGTCGTCGTCAAGGTCTTGTCTTATGGTGCCGGCGCGAGTTCGGCCCGCAACGTCCTCGCCTATCAAAGCAAGGAAGAGAGAGCGCGCGACCAGGACGGTCGCGAGGTCACCGATCTCAGTGCCGCCGTCCGGTCCTGGGAGAGGGAGTTTAGCAACCGGAAAGGTAGCCAGGACGTTCTCCGTCTGACTTACGAGCTTGAAAAGGGCGACCGCAAAGACATCGCGCGCGCTGTCGGTTCGCTAGCGGACGATGGGTTTCGTCGGCCGGGCGACACCAATCGAACCTATGCCTTCAGCCTCAGCGAGGGTGTGAAGGGTGGAACCCGTCTCCATTTTGCATTGGTGATTGCCCATGAGAAGAAGGACAGGTCGGATCGAAGCAGCGCCAACCGTATCCTCGCGGAAATCGATAATGTCCATGCGATCGACGAGCGGCTGGACAGGGCTTTGCGCGGCGCCGGGATCACTCCAGTTTCGCGCTACCCGGCCGAATTCTCCTCTGGACCAAAAGGCCTGACAGCCACCCTGCATGCCATGCAACGGGCCGGCGCGGAGGTAACGCTGTCGACGAAAACTCACCTTAGAGACCGGCCTGGCAAGAGCGGCCGTTACGAGCTTGGTGGGGAACGGCGCGAAGTCACCACCAAGGACCATAAGGAACTGACGGCCGAGGGCAACGTCGTCGGCGCTCTGATGCAGACCCGCCAGCCGCGGGATTTTATGCACCTGTTGCTATCGGGACCGGCCAATGTCGATCGCGACCGGTTCATTCTCGCAGGACGCGATTTTCTGAGGGAACAGTTTGCAGGCCACCGCTATGCCTATGCCGTCCATAATCGCAACGACCTCGGAAAGCATCCGCACCTGCATGTCCTCGTTGCGCTGCGCAACGCGAGCGGAAAGATGCTCAACCCAAATATCCGCGACTTCAGCGAATGGCGGATTCGTTTCGCCGACAAGGCACGTGAGCGCGGCATTCCGATTGATCGGCAGAAGCGCATCGAACGGGCGGGGCCGCCGCCGGTCAAACGATGGGAATGGGAGATGTTTCACCGGATGGGAGCAATGGCACCATCAAACGTCGGCGAAAAGGTAATGTCCAAGCTCCGCGACACTCCGACGGCGCCGAAGCGTGAGGAGGCCAAGACGCGGCTCGAACAGAGCCGGCATTCCGTCGGGCACGTCATTCGGATGCTGGAAGGAATTGCGAAGGACCGCGGTGCACCGAGCACCGCGCGAGAACTCAGCCAGGATCTGTCCATCGGGCTTCGACGCGAATACGGAAGGCTTGAAACAGCGGTCCGCGAAGGCCGTGATCCCACACGAGAGAAAGGCAAAGAGCACATGCTACGGTCCACCCCCATCACTGCCACCCAGGCCAAGGCAGCCAAGGAAACGCTGGCGAACACCGCGCTCAGCGTTGCCGCCAAGATTGCCAATCCGTCTGATCGGCTGATCTTCGAGCAGGCAACCAAGATCATCGGCAAGGTCGTCGGGCTGCAGCTCGATTCACGCGTTGCCAAGAACCGAGACCGAACGGAGTCTGGCAGGGATAAGCGCAGTTCGGACAGCCTGGAAACCAAGTCGGTTGCCGGTCGCGATCATGTTGCGGAGCAGGGGGTGATCAACAAGAGTTCGAACAACCGCTCTCTTGACGCATTGCGCATCGGCCGCTCCAATGCCGAGCATGACGGTCCCGAAACGGATCGTTCGAATCGGGAGCGCCCGAAACCCCAGCAGCGGGGTCGCGACATACCAAAATCGATCAAGCTTCGCCCGCCTCAGGAAAAAGACAGGGACCGCACCCGCTGAGCCATCCGGTCGTTAGCTTGCCCCGGCACTTAGGCTGTCCAGCGACGACCCAACCGCAATCTCTGTTCGATTGCAGCGCCAAGCTCCCGAAGATCCGAGACTTCACATGGAGAAACACATTCGTGGATTTTCGCTCCCACGGCGATCGTACAGGTTCGATTGCTTCTCCTGCGAGAATATTTAATGCTCGCGACATTCGCGTTGCTTGCGGCGAGAATAGCTGCTTCGGAGCGTCCGACGATAACGGCCTTGTCCTTGTCAGCGCCGTACCAATTCATCGCTCGCAAGATCAAGTCGACGCTAGGCGCCTGCTCCTGATCATTGCGATATTGAAATTCGGTTCCGCGGCGTTGCGGGAGCTCGCCCGATGCTATCCAGAAATCGGGCAAAGCCCCTCGAACGCTCAGCAGCTCGTCGAGCACCCTCGTCAGAGCCACAAACTCGGATTTCCCATGGGAGCCGGCATCCATTCCCCTTTGATCCGAGATGAACCCAAAGCGGACCCTGCGTTCTCGCAACTGTTTTAACGTTTCAACGAAGTCGTCGTTGATATCCCCCAGCATAAGATCCCTCGAGGGATGGATTCGTCTCAGGAGGAGGCAATCTCTCTCGAACATCACAAAGCTCGTGGAGCCGATTTTCCGAAATATGCAATGGACGTGCCCATTAGTATTCATAAGTTGGCAATCAAAGCTAAAAGTAGCTTTGCCTCTCAAGGTCGTACAGCAGTCGATTGGATCGCGTCTGAGAGCGATCACTACAGAGTCCAAGATCGCCCCGACAGCCGTCTTGCCTCCGATTCCGGGTAAAGCCGATAAGGAAGGTCATCATAAACGTATTCTGCCGGTATGGCGGCCGGGTGCAGCTTCGATAGGAAGAGGTCGAGATTTTCTGGACTGTTGCTGGAGACGAGCGTGTAAAAATTCCCGCTGTTCCAGGTGACGAACGAGTGTTCGAAAAACCGGCGCAGTGTCTCGCTCATCTCCGGAAGGCTGACTTCGTTTCGATCCATTTGCGTCAGAACCGTCTCTTCCTTCGCGCGAATATCGGGCGCGCTGAAAAACCGTGCCTTGAAACCATGGTCCTTCTGCCGTTCCCGCCGCCGATATTCCTCGTCGTCTTCGTGCTTGAACTTCTCGACGAATATGAACAGACCGTTGGCTTTGAGATGCTGCGATACAAAACGAATTTGGTCGAAGCGATTTGGCGAATACATCTGGAAGGTGGTGTCCTCGACAATGATATCGAAGCCGCCGCCAAACTTGCGAAGCTCGCCGTCTTCTCGGATCTTTTCAGATGTCAGATGATGAAATGGTCCGTGGAAAAACATCGCATGGGGAGGAACCCCATAGGCATAGAAGCTTCTTAGGTTCTCGATGTTTGGGCTGCACGATAGGGTTTCGACCCTGCCTTTGCCGAGTTCGCCAATCAAACGGGCCATCGTCCCTTCGGCTGTACCTAACGTGTAGAGATTCAGCTTCCCCTTTCTGGCGCGCGCATATCTGAGGATCGCACTGCCCATTCGGCACTCCTCTTCGAAGCGGTAGGGGATGCTGCTGAGGTAGTGCTTATCGAACGGGCCTTGGCGCAGCGGATGAAGAGCTGAAAAGCGCTTAGACGTCAAGTCCAACGGAAAGAAGCGGCGTTCGAGCTGAGGAGGACGGATAGGCATTCCGGCCTGACCGGATGCGGTTGTCGAAAAAAATTCCGAAAGCTCGTTGAGGCGAGGTGCACGGTCGCACTCCTCTATGAAGTCGTCAAATTCATGCATGCGAAAGACCTGCCTTTCTCTCGCACCATCGCGGTTTCCCGTCCTCCAGGAGGAATCGGGCATCGTGCACATTGGATCGTTATGCGATGATGCTCGGCGGTAAGATGAGCGGGATCATCAGGTTTTCGCATCCACGATTTTGATCGGTTTTCACGAAATTGACATAAAATTCGACCTCAGGTTAAAAGAAGTTTGGTAAGCAACTTCGGGTGAGAATACGATTGCTGCTACGCCGATCTTTTAAGGGAGCAGCAATCCGAGTGGGGATCGTTCCAGCAATACAACCTGAAAGAATGAAGAAGTCAGAAGGGGAGATCATCCTTCACAAGCAAGGCCTTTGGAGTAATGCCCGCGCCGATGTTGTTCGCCGGCGCGGCCTGGGACGGCAGGTTATCGACGTTGTCGCGAATGAGCATCTGCTCTTCCTCAACATCCGCGGTGCCGCGAAATCCGGGGAAAACTACCTCGATGGGCGCAAAGTTGAGTTCACTCCGCGTTCAGACGGGTCGCTCGTTTACATTCCGCCTGGCTGTCGTTGGAGTGGTTGGGACGAAGGGGATGCCGAGGGCTGCTATCTTATGATAACGGTAGCGCGCGAGTTTTTCGCCAACCTGTCTACGAGGCTGACCGGCATCGGCACCTTGCGTCCAGAACTCGGTTTTAGAGATCTGCCGATCCAATGCCTGGCGCGACAAATTGCGGGCGAACTTTCACACGACGATTCCATAAGGGATTTGATCGTTGAAGGGCATCTAGCGGCCATTTTTGGACTTCTGCAACGCCGCTCCCGCACATCCGGCAGGGTGTCTCGAGGAGGGCTATCTCCCGCGGTTCTCAAGAGGGTAATCGAGCGGATCGACACCCATATCGATCGACCTCCGAGCGTGCGCGCACTCGCTCAAGAAGCGGGGGTGACCTACGAGCATTTTTCGCGCGCTTTCAAGCAGTCGCAAGGCTCGGCGCCGTATGGTTTTTATAACCAGCGCCGCCTCGAACGCGCGAGCGACCTTCTCCGCGCGACGACGATGACCGTGACAGAGGTGGCGATCGCCTGTGGCTACTCCAGCGGTAGTCACCTCTCGACCAGGTTTCGCCGCGAGACCGGGTTTTCACCCGCCGAATATCGGGCGCTGTGGAGGGGATAGGCCGGTTCTGAACGAGAAAAAATATCAAATTCATGGAAGCCGCCGACGATCGCGAGGAATAGCGTGTCATCACGAACCTGCCAGGAGGGAGTGTGGATGAAGTGGGCATGTTGGTTGGCGGCCTGATTCGGCGGTATGCCGCTCGCGGCATCTATCTGTTCTGCGTTGTGGCTTCCGCAGCTGGCCGCAATGCCTACTTCGTGATGGCGGCTTGGATCGCCACCGATGTCAGCAACAGCGCGAGCGCTCTTGCCGTCCTTCTGGCGCTCGGCAGTGCCGCCGAATTGCTGACGAGCAATGTCGGCGGTGCGCTGGTCGACCGATTTGACCGCCGTCTCGTCTGTATCAGTTGCGATCTGTCCAGGTTGGTCCTGATGTTGTCGACCGGACTTGCCTTCTTGTTCGGCGACCCGCTCATTGTTCTCTACTTATCGTGGACCGTCTTTGCGATCATCGACAGAACTTATTCGACAGCGCTGCAGGCTATAATCCCATCTATCGAGCGCCCCGAAAATCTTAGTTCATTCAATTCGGTCTCCTATATCGCAATGCAGGCGGGCAATTTGATCGCCGCGATCGTGACCGGGTTCACCCTCACCGTCATCGAGAGAGATCTAACGCCTCTCCTGCCAGGCGCGTTTTTCAGCCTGTCGCTGTTGGGGCTGCTGGCTATGCTCGGCCAACAGCCGCTTTCTTTTTCTCAGCGCGGCTCGAAGAGAGCCAGCATACGTCGGCTCGATCTCTGGCCGACGACCTTCACCCTGCACCCGCTGAAGATTGTCGCCGTCATATACGCGTTGATCTATGCAATGGGCATGCTGGTCAGCGTACTCGGCTCCGCATACGTGATCCATGAACTCGAGGGGTCAGCGCTGCAGTTCGGATACATCGAGGCCGGTTGGGCCTTGGGCTCGATTGCGGGCTGTGCAATGTTTCTTTCCGGAAGCGCGCTTCCGCGGCGTGGGACCGTCCTTGTCCATTTGGCGCTCGCTGGCATCATTCTTTCCGTTTTCTTAGTTCTCCAAAGCTTTCCGGTCGCACTCGTTCAAATGATGGTCCTGGGTCTGAGCTACAATATGGCGCGGGTTCTTATCGATGTACGGGTTCAATCGACTGTTCCGATCGGCTTGCTAGGGCGGGTACGAAGCCAAATCCACACCATCTGTGTTGCAATTGGGCTCGTGGCGTATGGCATCATTGCCGTCATCGGAGACGCGTTTCTACCCTCGCAGATTTTCGGGTTGTTCGGGACGTTGATGGTCGCCGTCGCACTCTTCCTTTATTTCAGAATGGATGGGGGAGAGCCGCTGGAAAGCCGGCTTGTCTGAGGATGGAGACATCAATCAACACGGAATTAGTATCCAAAGGAGAGGTCTTGGCTCTCATTTTTGAGCTATTCCCGTGGGTCCGTCAGTTTGGGCAGGCACCGCTGAACGATTACGCCAAAGCGGTTTTTTCCGTTGACTCTGACCAATCCGAGTGCGCCGCGCGAAGCCAGGCCATGTCGCAATTGCGGTCGTGGGTCGGAACCGTTGCGCAGCGTCAAGATTTTTCGGCTGAAGCGGTATTGAGGTTTCAAAGGGAAATGGAAGCCGCACCTGTGCTGCAGACCGGTCCCCACCTCCACCTGTTGATCGAGCCGGACGCATTCTATACCCATTTGTTCTCCCTGATGGGACTCTGCGCTCATGGCAGGACTTGCTATATCTCGTATGCTTGCACGACGGTGAAGTTCGTCGAACGGGGCCGCAAGGGTCCAGCCTGGCTTCAAATTGACGGCGATGCGATCAATGTTTTTGGCCTGTCGCGTAGTAAGATGATCCCCTACAGCATTCTTGGTAGAAACAGCTGCTATAGCTTCCAACTTCAAAATGTTGACAGACCCGGACCTGACGTGGAAGCAATTTCCCGCCTTCGCGAAATTTTGCCAACAGGCGAATTTCCGTCCGCGGCGGAAGCGATCAAGGCCGCAAATCTTTGCCTTTGGAAGTGCTATTTCGACAGCCGGATCGACTTTCTTCAGCTTGACGACAGCGATGTGGCCGATCTGGTCGCAGACCATCTTTCCGACGACCAGTCTTGGCTGCGAACCCGGCTGATCGAAGACAGTGCATTTGCCGGGCGGCTCCTTCTATGCATCGATCAGCTCGCCGATACGGCTTGGCGGGGTTGGCTGAAGAACTCGACGCACTTCTTTTGGGGCTGCGTCGAAGGGCGGCTTTTTCCGCTTTGTCTCGAGGGTGCCGTTCTCCGCTCGAAGGGGGCGGATGATATCCGCGTTGAATTTTCACCGGCAAGTCTTTTTGAGGCCCTCAAGACTGGCCGGATTGTGCCGAACCTTCTGCTGATGTTTATCGTGACATCGATCCTGCCTGGCGTGCGCGCTTTGGGTGGAAGTCGACATGCGATCTATTATCCTTTGATGCGCTGGGCGTTCTCCGAAGCTTTGAGGAGCAACGCTCATGACGCCCAGCTGCTCAACGCGCTATCAGAGGACGAACGGCCGGGCGCATGGGGTCACCGGGTCATTTCCTCGCCACACGAACCGTTTTCAATACTGAATGCACTTGGCCAGGGTGGCATTTCAACACTTCTCGATCGATTTGGGCAGAAGAGCATCGTCGACGCCTCCGGACCTCTATCTAGCTTCACGCAGGATCCCCTATGGGCAGAACTGATGGCGGCATATTCCTCCGGGAGGGTGAGCAGACATTGCCTGCAATGGCCATTTCCGTGATCGCACTCCAATAGCTTTTTTCATGACTTCACCGGCGAATTCGAGTTTTCCGCTCTGAGAACGAACGCGCGCTCTTGGGGTGAAGCCATTGAATCTTGTAACGAATTCGATTGCGCGCCGGGCCAAATTCAACTATCTTTTTTGGCGAGGCAGTACGCGCTGCCCTGGGGTGTGGAAACCCCTACACGCGGTTGGTGCCGGCCGTAACGGCATCACACTCCTTGACCTTAGGTCGAGGAGCCTGTGGCGTATGTCCAGGTTCCTCGGAACTAAAGGCCACAGGACCGTCGTGTACGGTTTCCAACTCCCCGATCAGTGGGTTGAGCGAGTTTTCAGCGGGGGCGCACCGCATGAAACTCTCCACACGGGGTGTCGACATGAATCGCCATATAGCAGCTGCCCAAATCCGATCGTCGAGGCGAGCAAAAGCCGCGCAGTCGAATATTGGACGCGGGTCGGTGCATCCGGTCGACTTGCATGTTGGGCAGCAGATCCGTATTCGCCGGATGCAGTCGAATGTATCGCTCGGCGATCTGGGCGCCGGCATCGGCGTCAGTTTGCAGCAGGTTCAGAAATATGAAAGCGGCAAGAACCGCGTCAGCGCCTCGATGCTCTATGAGCTTGCCAATTGCCTGAGGATACCTGTTTCAAAGTTTTTTGAAGGCCTTCCAGATCCCGAAGCTTCTCAGGACCAGCAACTCACAACCGAGATCGACGAGAGGATTGCTTATATTTCCACCGCGGAAGGACGTCGACTGATTGAGGACATTCGGTTGCTGCCGCCGCGTGTGCGCAGTCGTGTGGTTGCACTCATCAGCTCGATTGTCGACGAAGAGATGGAAGAACAGGCGGACGTCGATCGCTAGGAAAGCAACGAAAATTGGCGGCCGCAGACCCGCCAGTTGTTGAAACTTGACCAGAACCGGCCCCACCGCGCGTTTCGGTTCGCATCTATAGAGCGATCCGGCCGATGCCATTCTCCAGAGACAGCACAGTGTTAAAGCCGGCACTGCGGTCGGCAAGATCTTCAAGAATGTCTGCCGCCATCCTGCCATCGACGAGCACAGGGAAGGGGAGGCGGTCTCCTGCAGAATTCGACAATGCCTCAGTTCCACCGATCACAATCGGGCGTAAGCTAATATCTTCCAACCGTCCGCCCGATCCGAAATTGCAGGTTGCAATTACGCTCTTCCACACCTCCGGTGGGCTCCATTCGCGCTCCTCCTTTTCGGTATGAAAGAGGAAGTTCCCAAGGCCGTAGAAAATCGGCGTATTTCGATATATCTCAATTGCTTGAAGGACAGGAGCGCCATGGCTCACAAACAGCCCCGCGCCCGCGTTCACGCAATCATGCGCGAACTCCCGGACCCAGGACGGGACTTGCTGCCAACTGGGCTCCCAATGATGATGATGCAGGTAGACGATGACGAATGCGTCACGGGCTGCTTCTTCCGCGATAGCAGAAAGCTGAGCCGAGGCGCTGTGCCTATCCACTACGATGCGGCGAACGGTATCATTGGATCTGCGAAACACCGTTCCATAGAAGTCAATTTCGTCTTGGC
Source organism: Rhizobium leguminosarum (assembly GCF_001679785.1). Classification (NCBI taxonomy): domain Bacteria; kingdom Pseudomonadati; phylum Pseudomonadota; class Alphaproteobacteria; order Hyphomicrobiales; family Rhizobiaceae; genus Rhizobium; species Rhizobium leguminosarum. Next base: position 86,963 of record NZ_CP016288.1, on the reverse strand, counting down.
CGTTTAGATCAGGCGGATCCTCCGGCTGCGCATAATTTGCGCGCTCCAGCGCCGAACTTAGAAACCGTTCCTGAATGGAGCGAAGCATGTTGAATGCGTCTACCTCCAAGTCGAATACCCTAGAGACGTTCAGCCTGTTGACGCCGGGTCTTGCCATCCGGCCGTCGCTCGCATCCTCGGCATACATGAAGGACGGCCCCGGGCCAGCATCCATTGCAATCAGGGCGACGCTTCTGGTCCCGAATATCTTTCTCTGAGCCTTGGCGGCGTGATGCCTGTCGACGCCAATGCCGGCATGAAGAAAGTTTTGTGCAGCAACTTCCTCCATCGTTGAAAGGATGCCCGGCGGGCCAAGATCAAAAGCATGGTTGTTTGCCAAAGCCAGGCTATTGAAGCCCAACTCCTTCAAAGCTGGCAAGACCCCCGGCGCCGCGGCGCCGAAATAGGAGCCCTTGAGCGGCCAGCCACCATGACGACCGTGGATAGTCGTTTCGAGATTGGTAAAGGCAACATCGCTGGCCTTCAAAATCTGGGCGATTTCAGTGAGCCGCGGGTCGCTTACCGCTCTGAGATCATGGCGAATGAGGGATTGGCCGGTAACAACAATGGAGAAGGGTGCGGACATAAAGTCTGCCTTTGGTTCTAGAGATTGTCGATTACACACGCACCGTGAATTCGGGGAGAAAGCGTGTCGCGGAGCAGGCCTCTAGTTCGAGACTTGTGGCGAAACGTCGATTTCGAACCATTGTTCGCTCAGCCGCTTCAACGTTCCGTCTCGCATGGCGGCATCAATGGCACTGTCAAACGCGGCGATCAGCTCGCGATCGTCTTGCCGTAGCCCGACGCCGACGCCGGGTCCCCACAGACCTCCGGAGAGCTGTGGGCCGTACAGCATCGCGATCCCGCCATCCTTGCTATCGAGAAATGCCTTCCAGGTGAAATAGTCGGCAAGACCGCCGTCGATGCGCTCAGCCACGAGATCGAGATGCATATTGTCCTGAGAGTCGTAGCTTCTGATCGTCGCTACTTTGCCGAACAATTCATTGAGTACCGCTTCCGAATTCGATGATCGCAGTACGCCCAAGGTTTTGCCGGTGAGCGCCGCCCTTAGCTGATCGAGGACTGCCTGCTTTTCAGCGTCGATGGTCGTAAGATTGAGCTTAGCTGATGTGTCGGTGTGCGGAAGATTCAGATCCTTGCGTACAACAAGCTGGTTGAAGCCTCCGGCATAGGGTTGAGTGAAGGCGATCGATTTCTTTCGTTTTTCGGTTATCGCCATGCCGGACATGATGGCGTCGAACTTTCCAACGGTGAGCGCCGGTATGATTCCGTCCCAGTCCTGAGGCACGAAAGTGCACTCGACATTGATGCGCCGGCAGAGATCGCGGCCAACGTCAATGTCAAAGCCGGCCAGGGCGCCTTCCGAATTGATTGCGTTCCAGGGCGGCGAAGCACCTTCAGAGGCGATCGTCAACGTCTTCCTGTCCACTGCTCCCAAGTTGTTGGCGCAGAAGACGAGAGCACATAGGGCAAGCAGGATTGTTCGTTTCACGACGCTAGTCCTTTCATTGTTGAGTTTGACTGGGGGCGGTTCGGTGATGGAGTTCGGCGTCGAGTTCTCGTGGGGCGAGTGACGGCTTTGGCGCCCGCTTCGACATACTGGTCGCGTCGGCGGTGGACGTGCTCGCTCGCGTCCAGTGCGTCTCCAGGATTTGGAACGCTTGCGTGATCAGGACGGTAAGCAGCAGGTAGAGAGCTCCCGCGACAATAAAGACCTCGTATGGCGCAAATGTCTCGGACACCAGCTGGCGCGAGAGACCGGTTATCTCAAGGAGCGTGATGGTGCTGGCAAGGGAACTTGCTTTCAGCATTCCGATCACTTCGTTTACATAGGCCGGAAGAGCGATGCGGATCGTCAGCGGGAACACGATCAAGCGCGCCGTATGGAAGCCGGATAACCCCAACGCTTTTGCCGCTTCCACCTGTCCACGCGGGACCGCCTGGATTCCGCCGCGCAGGACTTCCGTGGTATGAGCGGTGCTGTTCAAGGTGAAGGCAATAAATGCGCACCAGAACGGTTCTCGCATCACCGACCAGAGAAAGCTCTGGCGGACGAGGGACAGCTGGCCGATCCCGTAATAAATCAGGAAAAGCTGTACCAGCAGCGGCGTGCCGCGGAAGGCGTAGGTATACGCCAGCACCGGTGCGGAAGCCCACGGATTGGACGATGCCCGCAGGAAGGCGAGCGGGATTGAGACCGCAAAGCCTGCGGCAAGCGACGCGATTGTCAGAGCCAGCGTGAGAATGAGGCCGCGGGGAAGGGTGAGAAGCGCTTCCAGTACGATAGCGGTATTCATCGCTTCAACCTTTTACCAGGGGGAGCGAGTACCGACTTTCGATCAGCCGGAACGAAAGCAGGGAGAGGGTTGTGAGGGTTAGATAGATCGCAGACGCTGCGAGATAGAAGGGAAGGGGAGCGCGCAACGAGCCTGCCCCTATATAGGCCACGCGCATGACGTCCGTCAGCCCGACGACGGAGATCAGAGATGTATCCTTTATCAAGGAGATACAAAGGTTGCAGAAGGCTGGCAAAGCGATCGGGATCATCTGGGGAATGATGATCAGAAGCCACACCTGCCAGCGCGAAAGCCCGAGCGCCATCGCGGCCTCTCGTTGGCCCGGCGCAACCGCGTTGATCGCTCCACGAAAAATCTCCGCCGCGTATCCACTGAACACAACTGTCAATGCCGTGACACCGGCCGCGAATGCATTGATCTCGATGTAGCGGCCAACAACCGCGCTCAAGAGGGCGGTCCCACCGAAATACATGAGAAGGATGATGAGAAGTTCCGGAACACCTCGGATGACGCCCGTGTAAGCCTGCATGGACGCTGAGATGGGCTTTCGGCGTGAGTTGCGAAGAATTGCGATAAGCAGTCCTAATATGGTCCCAAGCGCGCAGCTCAAGAAGAAGACGAAAAGCGTGTTCTTCAAGCCCAAGATAAATTGGTCTAGGAAGCCGTACAATTGTATTCCTCCTGAGATGCGCGAAAAACGCCAGTTCATTGCAAATTGAGTTGCGACAAGTCTGAAAAATACGCGAGGTTTAACCAAAGTGAGACAATATATACTTGTTCAACCAATGGTTTACGCGACATTTATCCAAAAATATACTTTGACTTGCCGCCGTCAATTTATAAGATGCAAGAAGTTTCGATAAGCAGGGCTTATGACCTACGTCCCTTGCTTACGCCAAGGGATCTTTGGCCATGGATATCACTGGCTCCGGAGTGAAGATTCGCCAGCTTCAAATCTTGCGGGAGGTCATGCGCGCGGGCTCGGAAAGGCTGGCAGCACAGGTGTTGCGAATAACGCAGCCGGCCGTCAGTCAAAACATCAAACAATTGGAGGAGGCGATCGGCTTCGCGCTCTTCCGCCGGGAAAACAACAGACTGATCCCGACCGCCAAGGCGTGGGAATTTCTGCGAACCATCGATGCGGCTTTTGCCGGGCTTGATCGAATCGGACCGTCAATCGACTTCCTGCGGAGCAACGATACGCGTCTGATCGGCATCGCGGCGCCAAGTGCTTTCTCATTTGCAACATTGCCGCGGGTCGTCAAAAGGATCCGGGAGAAAAGCCGCTCCTACGCTGTTCAGGTGAAAACAGGCACTTATCAGCAGATTGCAGATCATGTGTTAAACGGGCGCTCGGATCTTGGCATCTCCAGATTGCCTATTGATGAACGCATCCTTGATTGGATGCCGATCGGCTCGGCCACCAACGTGTGTCTCTTTCCGAGAGATCATCGATTTGCGGCACAGCGAGTCGTCACTGCCGAAGATCTTGCCGGTGAGCCTATCATCGACATCGACCCACAGTTTGCGTCTCACCAAATGAGCGTCAATGCCCTTCGATATATGGGAGCGGCGCCCGAGATCGCGGTTGAATATGACGCCAATGGCCACGACATTGGCTACGTCATGGCAGGGATCGGCGTCTCGATTACGAATGAGATTATTGCGAAGGAATATGCTGACTTCGGCGTCGAATTTCGGCCATTTCAGCCCGGAGCGGTATATCACTACGTCGTTGTCTGGCAAAAAGGTCGAAAGCTGAGTGATAGTGTTAGATTTGCCGTGGAAGAGCTAGCCGCAGCAGCGGCAGATCAGGCTGCTTAAACGACCTCGATCGAGCGGCAGGTCAGTAAGGTTACGGCATGTTGAGGTAACGCCGGTAGATCCGGCCATCGCGGCTGTAAGTTATTGATTTGTAGACAATATATCCGGATTCACGCACCAGAATTGACCAAGAGCGCCTGCGTCACGCAGCGCCTTCCGGGTGTCTGGCATGGACTGCGGCGACACGAGCGGAATCCGAAAGAGCATGGAAACGCACTCGTCGAGGGCGAAGCCGATGGGCTTCTCCGCCAGCGTCAGCAGGACGGGCGCGATCAGGAACTTTGCCCACGCTCCCCAGTCGTGAAGGAAGAGGCCGGCCCCGTGACCGCCGCGGGTTGCCAGCAGAAGCAGCACGGGGATCGTCCAGCACAGGCCTGCGAAGACGAATGCCCGCCACCCGCGCTTGCGCATGCCAAGCCGGGTCATCAGCTCGTAGAACGGCCCGCCATGCATGATCCGCAGGCGATCGTCGTCGCTGGCCATTCTACCCCTCCGCCGCCACCACCTTGGCCTGCTGCGTGCGGATCGCGGCCGCAGCAGCGGCAGCGCCGTCCCTGTCGTCGCCACCGACCTGCACCGACGGCGTCGCAAACTCGATGCCGTTCGCCTGGAAAGCCTCGCGAATTTTCGCGTAGGCCTTGCGCCGGATATAGGTTTGCATTCCGGGCACTGTCGTCATCGCAAAGCTGAGAACGATGCCGTAATCGCCGAACTCCTCGACACCCTTCATCTTCAGCGGCTGGATAAACATCGGCCCGAGTTCCGGATCGGCCTGCAGCTCGGCGCCGATCTTCTTCGCGAGCTTGCGCGCCTTCTCTATGTCGGTATCGTAGCTGACATTGACCCGGAATTTGTCGATGACCCAGTCGCGGCTCATGTTCTCGACGGCGCCGAGCTCGCCGAACGGAACGGTGAACACCGGGCCGCGGTGATGACGCAGCCGCACCGACCGGAGGCTGAATCCCTCGACGGTCCCTTTGTAACTCTTCGCCTGGATGTATTCGCCGACACGGAACGCGTCGTCGAGCATATAGAAGACCCCGCTGATGACGTCCTTCACCAGCGTTTGCGATCCGAAGCCCAGCGCCACCCCGAAGATGCCCGCACCCGCGATCAGCGGCCCGATCTCGACACCGAGCTCCGCGAGCACGATCAGCCCGGCGATAACCGCCACCATGACCGCCAGCACGTTCCGGAAGATCGGCAGCAGGGTGCGAAGCCGCCCCCGCCGGGCAGCCTGTGACGGATCGTTTCCAGCTTCGGCCTGTACCGAGAGGCGCCGGTCGATCCACGACTTCGCCAGATGCCATGCGAGGTCGGCGAGCAGCAGGACGACGACGCTCTTCAGAAGTCCGTAGGCCACCGAGGCCACGGCAGGATCGCTGTGAACAAGCGAGTTGGGATCGACCCTCCACACGATCGCCACCCATGCGACGGCGCCGGCCACAACGACGGCCCGGCTGCCGCGGACAAGCAGGACTCGCTTGGTGCTGTTGGGTTCCGAGGGAATGGTGTCGGCTGCCGTCTGACCGGCGAACCGAAGCGCCGAGGGCAGCGCCATCGCGTAGACGCCCAGCCAGAACAGGCCGCGGAGACCGACGCACCAGAGCGCCCAGATGATCACGAAGGCAAGGCAGAGCGCGATGCGCATCCGAAAGGGCCTCTCGGACGAGGAGACGACGCCCTCGACGGCCAAGGCGAGAAGAACGATCGAGAAGCAGAACGAGATCGCCGCCGTCACCGAGGGGTCGACCGACAAAGGCCGGCCGAGGCTTGCCGCTGCGACTCCGACGATCGCGGCACCCGCGAAGATCTTCGTCCGCCTGCGAACGGGAACTGTCAGCGCGGCCGTGTCGAGCAGCGCCGAGATCGCCCGATATGCCGAGAGAGCCAGCAGCGAGACGAGGAGCACGATGCGTGGGAGTGCGGGCCAATCGAAGGCGAAGTAGACGGCGGCCATCGCCACCGCAAAGACGCCGATTGCCAGCAGGCGCTCCTGCAGCCCTTCCGAGCGCCGTCTTGATCGCGCAAAAAGACGTTCGGCGAAAAGTCCGACCGCCGTCAGCCCAAGAAATGCGACGAAGACAGGCAGCCGACCATGGGACAGCGCATCTTCTCGCGTGCGAACAGCGGCGGCCATCACCTCGGCGGGAATCCTTGGTATTGCCTGAACGACGCCATCGATCCGGCGCCGGGTGGCAGCCTCCCATGTGGCTAGCCCGGCGTCCGCTTGCTGGGCAGCCGCGAGCGTCGGGCCGGGCGCTTTCTCCAGCCATGCCCGAACCTCGGGATCCTGCAATAGCCGCACGAGGTCGTCGACCTTCTGCGGCCGCGGCACTTCCTGGGCAATGGCGACGACAGACATCAACACGAACAGGAGGAGTCCGCCGATCCATTTCATGCGCATGTCTTTCTATTTCTCGAATGAGAAGACCTTCTTCCAGTCCGCCTTCATATCGACAACCAGCCAGTTGCGGCGCTCCGCTTCGTCGAGCGCCTTGTCGAGCTTGCCGATTTCGCTCTTTCGATCGTAGGCGACCTCCCGTTCCGCATCCGTGTGATGGACGATCATCGCAAAGCTCGGACCCTTGGCGGTGACCCATCGCAACATCTCATAGTCGCCGTCAGAATTCCCGGCCACGAAGATCGGCTTGCGCCCGATGAATTTGTTGATGCCGGAAGGCTTGCCAGCGCCATCGTCGACGAAGTCGATCTTCGGTAGCCTGTTGAGCACGGGCTCGTCGCCGACGGTGGCATATTCCGTCGTGATGGTGCTGCCGACTACCTGTTCCGGCGGGATGCCGTACATCTTCTCGGTCATCGGCCGCATGAACTCGACGCCGCCACCGGAGACGATGTAGGTCTTGAAGCCGTTGGCCCTGAGGTAGTCGAGGAGATCGCGCATCGGCACGAAGGTCATCTCGTCGTAGGGCTTTGCGGTTTTCGGGTGCTTAGAGCTCGCAAACCAGTCGGTGACGATCTTCGAGAACTGGTCCGTCGTCATCCCGGCATGCGTCGTCATCGCGAGATCCATGATCCGTTTCTCGCCGCCTTTCATCACGCCCATCGGATCGCCTGCCAGCACCGACTTGAACGGCTCCTTGGCCTGCCATTCAGGGTGATCAGGTGCGAGCGTCTTCACACGGTCGAGCATAAAAGCAAACTGGAAGTAGATGGGTTGCTCCGACCAGAGGGTGCCGTCATTGTCGAAGACCGCGATCCGGTCTTCGGGCGCGACGTATCCCTCGCCACCCTCGGCTGTCGTTGCCTTGACGAAGTCCATAATCCTGGTCTTTGCCGCGGTGCCGTTCCAGGACGGCAGGACCTCCTGCGCCACGGCCGTTCCGACGACGCCACTGACGAGCAGAAGGGCGGCGACGAAAAGTGATGCAAGCACGGTATCGGAAGCCTGGAAACGCCTTCTCATTTCGCTTCTCCTTCGGTGCGCCTGACGCAACGGAAGCCGACATGGCTGGTGGAAGTATCCTCGGGCTCGGCGTGGCGGGCGGCAGGACGGTAGCGTCTGCAGTAGTTTGGAGCGCAGAGATGGGAGCCGCCCTTCAGCACCCGCCGCGCTATTCGGATTTCAGGCTGGTGCGGATCGTAGCTTGCCTCGGCGTCACGCCCGCGTGGGTTGCTCGGAATGCAGCACGAGTGATTCGCCGGTTCAGGATGCCGGGTCGACCAGTAGTCGCTGGTCCATTCCCAGACGTTGCCGATCATGTCGTAGAGGCCGAAGCCGTTCGGCGGGAACGAACGCACGGGCGAGGTGCGTTCTTGGCCTTTCGGCTTCATCGAGTGGGTAGGGAACGTGCCACTCCAGGTGTTTGCCATCGGGACACCGCCCGGCGCGAACTCGTCGCCCCATGCATATTCCGCATCATCCTGCCCTCCGCGGCCGGCAAGCTCCCATTCGGCTTCCGTCGGCAAATCGAGCCCCGCCCAGTGCGCATAGGCAGCGGCGTCCGCGTAGGCGACGTGCACGACCGGATGATCGAGCTTGCCGCGCAGATCGCTGAGACCGCCGAGGGGTCGGCGCCAGTTCGCACCGAACTTGAATGTCCACCACTGGGAGATGTCGGCGCCGTTCACGGCTTTCGGCTGCGTGAACACCAGCGACCCCGCCCTCAGCATCTCGGGCTTCGCACCGGGATAGTCCTTTGGATCGGGAACTTTCTCTGCGACGGTGACATATCCCGTCGTCTCGACGAATTGCTTGAACTGCCTGTTGGTGACCGGCGTCTCCGAAATCCAGAAACCATCGACATTGACGGGATTGGCCGGGGCCTCCTCTGGATAGTGGTCGTTCGATCCCATCGTGAATGTGCGGCCGGGAATCCAGATCAAGCCGTCGCGCCGGGATTCCGTCGTGTCGTCGAATGCCAAAGCCATCGCTGCCTCCAGAACTGATGGGCCGAGCTTAGCTCCCGCGCGCGGCGAGGGAAGCTTGTTACCGTTACAATGGGCGTAACAATGGGTTTTCCGCCGTCGGATTGAGGTCGGGCAAGGCGCGTTTCGGTGGCCGACCATCGGCCACCGGCAAGGTTATCGCCGACGCTAGCGCCGCCCGGTCCAACTGCATGTCGCGGGACCTGAAGAGCCGACGTTCGAGGATGGCGACTTGAGCCGAGAGACGCGGACAGGCCTGTGCTTCCACCCACTCAGAAACCGTTCGATATCCCAGAGTACCGCTCCAGTCCTGAAGCCCTCGATAGACCGCGAGCTCGTCACCTACTCGAATGATCGTTCGTATCCGACTAAGCCGACGCCGCGGAGAATTCCTGCGCCGCTGGCGCACGCGTGTCGCCCAGGTGCGGATTGCCGGTAACCGCCACCAGGCGAAAGCGGCGACCGCCAAATCGATGGCGCACAGCAAGATGACCAAAAGCCAGCCTTTCCACACGCGGCTCGCAGGCGCATTCTCGCGTTGAAGCTCAGGCTGGATGCGTTCGGCAACTGCAGCCGGCGCGACGACGACGTCGGTGGCGGGGAGGGTCGCGGCTGACATGACGTGCTCGTCCACGTCGAACCACGGATAGGAGATCGCCGGAAGTGGAAAGCGTCCCGTGTCGGAGGCGGTATAGACGACCGTCTCGCTCCGCGTGCTCCCAGTTTCGACGCTGCGGCCGATCCCCTGCTGCTCGACGCCGTCTGCAAGTACCGCCGGCTTTTCGTACCGCGCCACCCCCGCAGTCGTTCCGAACGCGACCGGAGGTATCAGCATCGCCTGTGTGTCCTCGGCAAAGACGACGACCGTCCTCACCAGAGCGTCGCCTACCTTCAGGCTCGCCGGGTCCCTGTCGAAGGACTCCGTCATCGTCAGGCCGCGCGCGGCGAATGGCATGGCGGCCTGGTGGGAGAAAGCGCCGACGTCGAAGGAGGGAAGGGCGACCTTCACAATCGCCTTTGTCGAATTGCCATCGGACGAGAAGCCGAGATCGATCTCGATCACTGGGAGCGGGAAGGAACCCGCCCTTTCCGGAACGACCGCGTAGCCTCTACGGATGCCCGAATACTGCACGCCGTCGATGGTCTGCACCAAGTTCTGGGCGCGGTCGTTCGACAACGTGACGAGAGCGTCCGGCACGTCGAACAGCGGAAACTGCGGTGGCGACGTAAAAAAGTCCGGCGCGAACACGTCGACGACGACATGAACCTGCTGGCCGGGAACTATTTCTTCGGCGCCCTCGATCGACGCACGCCCGAACGGTTCGGCGGCGAAGCCCGGTCCGCATGCGAGAAGGCCGATCAAGACGGCGAGCAATCTCATTGCGACTTCCTCCCGGCCTCGATGGAGAACTTGCGCGCAATCAAGTCGGCCGGGCTGACGTTGATGTTCTTCATCCACATCTCGGAGGTCTGCTCGGCGATGTTGATCATTCCCTCCTTGCCCTGCTTTCCCTTGTCGTCGAACTGGACGCTGTCGGGCGCCTCGCTCGGCTGCTCCGGCTGCTCTTCCTGCTTCTCCTTCTGGGCTTTGAGGAGCTGCTGCGCGATCGCGAGGTTCGCAATCGCCTCCGGCCAGTCCTTCCGCTTCTCAAGCGCCTTGCCGTAGGCGGCGACAGCCTCGTCATACTGTCCGAGATGAAGAAGGGCGTTGCCCTGGTCATACGAGCTTTGGGCGGTGTCGACGGAAGCGAGTGCGTCCACCGCCCCCTGGAATTTGCCGGCTCGATAAAGGGCGACGCCTTTCCACATCGGGTCGACGAAGTGCCCAGCAGCGGCGTCGAACTCGCCTCGTTCGAATGCGATCCGGCCCTGCTGGTCGTTGGTCAGCCACATGTCCACCAGCCCGTCGGCGTGCGCGCTGCCTGGCGAGTACAGATGGACCGCCAGCAGCAGGACGCCGGTTCGAACCACCCATCCGCTGCGGAAGGAGAAGGCCATGGCGATCGACAAGGGCACGACCAGCCACCAGCCCAGGTCGCGCCAGCGGTCGCCTTCCTTGGCCTGCCTTTGTGCGAAGTTCGAGCGCACCCGCTCCGCTATCCACCGCACGTCCGTATCGTCATTGGTCACCGTCGCGACGTCGGCTCCGGTCTCCTTTCCGATTTCCTCCAGCTTGGCTACGTCGAGCTTCGATAACAGGCGTGATCCGGAAGGGTCCGACGCGAATCCTCCGTCGGGCGTCTTGACCGGGCCGCCGGCCGACGTGCCGACGCCGAGGATGACGATGCCGTTCACATTGGATTCGATCGCCTTCGAAGCCGCGTCTTCGACCCCGTCGGTCAGAAGCAGGATCGTGCCCGTCGCCCCTTCCTTTTCGAGGAGGCTTTCGGCGAGCGCCAGGGCGGCTGCCGTGTCCTTTCCAGGTTTCGGCATCAGCCTCGTCGCGAGGGCGTCGGAGTAGCTTTCGAGCAAGGCGGCGTCCTCTGTCGGCGGCAGGACGAGATGGGCGGTGCCCGCATAGGCGACGATCGCAGTCCGGGCACCTTGCCTTGTATCGATCACGTCCTTGATCTTGAGCTTGGCGCGCTCGATCCGCGACGGGGTCACGTCGATGGCGTCCATCGTCTGCGACAGATCGAGGGCGATGACGAGAGGCGCAGCGTCCTCGACGAAGGGCGGCGGCTCGCGCTGCCACGTCGGGCCCGCCGCGCCGACAATCCCGGCGACGAGGATACCCGCGAGGACCCACGACGGCCGGATCCTCGAGCCTGCCGACCCGTCGACTATAAGGCTGTCGAGCAGATGCGGCGCGATCATGCCCCTCCATTGCGACCGGACGTCGCCCGAGCGGGAGGCCAGCCAGAGGATCAGGACCGGCAGTGGCAGGAGGACGAGAAGCCATGGCCGGATGAAGTGGAAGTCCGTGATCATGCGGCGGCTCTCCGACGGATGACCCCGACCGCGCCAGCCAGCACGTGGTATCCGGAGAGCACCAGCACGGCGGCGAGCAAGGGCCATTGGAACAGCTCTGCTCGCGGCCGCCAGGATCGGTTCTTCTGGTCTTCCGGCGTGATCTGGTCGAGCGCGTCGTAGATCGCCGCGAGCTGCGCCTGGTCGCCCCCAAAGAAGTATCTGCCGCCGGTGCGGGCCGCGATCTTCTGCAATGTCGCGGTGTCCAGCTTGTCCTCGCCCGTTGCGGCAGGGCCTCCGATGCCCACCGTGTGGACGATCACGCCCTTCGACTTCGCGATCTCGGCCGCCTTCAGGGGCGGCATCCGGCTCGCGGTATCGTTTCCGTCCGTCAGAACGATGAGCACCTTCTCCGGCACGGTCGTCTTCTCGAACATCCTGATGGCAAGCCCGAGCGCGTCTCCGAGTGATGTGCGCGGTCCCGCCATCCCCGGCACGGCGTCTGCGATCATCGTCTGGACCAGCGCGTGATCCATGGTGAAGGGTGCTAATGGATAGGGCGCGTCTCCGAAGGCGACGAGGCCGATCCGGTCGCCCGGCCGCCTGCCCACGAAGTCCGCGACGACATGCTTGACGGCTTCGACACGGGCGAGCGGCTTCCCGTCGGCGTCCGGAAAATCTATTGTGTCCATCGATTGCGACAGATCTAGCGCCAGCAGGATGTCACGCTGCGGCTCGACCTTCTCGATCGGAGGTTCGACGAACTGCGGATGGGCGAGCGCCAGCACGACGAGACACCATGCGAGTCCTTCGCAGAAGAGCTGCGGCCACGTCCTGCGCGCAATCACCGATCTATCGGTCGGACGAACGCCGGCCGCCTCGGCGACCTGTGAGAAGAAGGGCAGCCTGATCGAGGCGGACGTCGCACGGTGGGCGGGAAGAAGCCACCAGACAAGCAGCGGAGCAGGGAGCGTCAACAATAGCCAGGGGAGATCAAGCTGGTACATTGTGACGTTCGATCCAGTTGCGGGCGGCGGCCACCAGGTCGCTGCAGACGTTCGACGGAAGGTTGGCGACGACCTCCGCACCGTGGTATTCGAAGTCGTCCAGCAGCCGCTCGAGAGCATGCCCGGCACCGTCGACATCATGCTGTTCAAGGAAGCGGGCCCAGGCTTTGGCCGAAAGCGAGGCAACTTCACTACGGGGCCACGCCGCCAGCGCCGTTCGCTTTAAGACTTCGCCAAGGTCTCGAATGCCATCGCGCCGGGTCGCAGGGTTTCGAAGCTGCTCGTCGACGACCTTCAGGAGGGCCAAGGCTTCGCGCCGGTATGCGTTTGCACGATAACGCAAGATCCACCGGATCCCGGTCAGGGCCAACATCACAAGCAGGGCGCCTGCGAGAACGCCCCACCCCCATGTTTGCGGCATCCATGACACCGGTTCGGGCGTCGCGATGTCGCGGAGCGAATGCAGGGCCATCTCCGTCATCGGATCAAGCTTTGCTGCCGGTCCCATCAACGCCTCCGTTGTCGCCAGGCGGACTGCTCGAGAAGTCGCCGAAGCTGAGGCGCAGTCTCCTCGGCGGCAGAGACCGGCAGCATCGCCAGTCCGAGTTCGTGCTGCCATGCCCGCAGTTCCCGTCCGCGGTTGCGCGCAAAGGCGTCGATCGAGGTCCGAACGCTTGCCGTTCGAAGCGCCAGCTCCGCCTGCGTGCCGCCGCCGCTGACGACGATGTCTCCGGACTTCGGCAGCTCCAGCAGGAAGGGATCGTAGACGAGAATGCAGACGACGTCGTTGCGGGAGGAAAGGCGCAGGAGAAGGTCTCGGGTCCGCGCCGTATGCCCGTCGAAATCGGAGATCACCACCACGAGATGGTCGTGATGCGCGATGTTCGAGACGGTTTCGAGCACGGCGTCGAGCTGTCCGGACGCCGCCGATGCCGCATCGGCCCTCAGTTCCTTGTTCTTTTCGGCGATCCGGCCCGCGAAGGCGATCACGGCGTTGCGACTGCGATGCGGCTTCACCTCGCTGGTCCCGCTTTCGCCAAAGACGAAGCCGCCGACCCTGTCGCCGGAACCCAGTATGCGCCAGGCGCAGAGCATCGCGGCTTCGGCTGCCGTGACCGATTTCATCGATCGCCTGCTGCCGAAGAACATATTGATCCGCTGGTCGACGATGATCAGCGCGGGCCGCTCCTTTTCCTCGGAGTAGATCCGGACCACCGGTCTGTTGGTTCGCGCCGTGACGCGCCAGTCGATGGAGCGGATGTCGTCGCCGGGCAGATAGTCGCGGAGTTCTTCGAAGATCAGTCCCCGGCCGCGCATCGCCGACTGCATGCGGCCTGCAAGCTGCTGGTGGCTGCGCGCCTTCTGGACGAAGCTCAGATCCCGGGCTCTCGCTTCGAGCGCGACCAGTTCGTCCGTCGAAACATAGACGCCCGCATCGCTCATGAGACCGCCACCAGTTCGACGATGCGGTCGATCACCTTGTCCGGCGTGGTGTTCGATGCGTGTGCCTCGTAGGACAGGATCAGCCGGTGGCGAAAGACGTCGTGGACGATCGCCTTGACGTCATCAGGGGTGACATAATCGCGCCCCTTCAGCCAGGCATAGGATCGCGAAACCTTGTCGAGGCCGATCACACCGCGAGGGCTGGCACCCACCTGCAGCAACCTCGCGAGATCCTTGTCGTAGCGATCGGGATAACGCGTGGCGAAGACGAGCGCCACCATGTACTTCTCGACGGCTTCGGAAACGGTGATAGCGCCGATCTCCTTCCGGGCGTCGAATACAACCTGTGGGTTTAGCTTTTCCGGCAACGGCGGCTTTGTGCCGCCATGCGCCTGGTTTTCCTCGTCGCGGTTGAGCCGCATGATGGCTGCCTCCGATGTCTCGTCGGGATAGCCGACCTCGACATGCATCAGGAAGCGGTCGAGCTGCGCCTCGGGGAGGGGGTAGGTGCCTTCCTGCTCGATGGGGTTTTGCGTCGCCATCACCATGAAGAGCGGCGGCAGCGGATAGCTCTTGCCACCAACGGTGACCTGGCGTTCCTCCATGGCCTCGAGCAGCGCGGACTGCACCTTGGCCGGCGCGCGGTTGATCTCGTCCGCCAGAATGAGGTTGGCGAAGATCGGTCCCTGCTGGAACTTGAATTCGCCCTTGCCGCCGTCGCTGAAGTAGATCTCGGAGCCGGTAATGTCGGCCGGGAGAAGGTCGGGGGTGAATTGAACGCGTGAAAGCTCTGAATCAAGGTTCTTGGCCAGGCTCTTGATTGCTCTGGTTTTTGCGAGACCAGGAAGTCCCTCGACCAGCAGATGGCCATTGGCGAGCAGCCCGAGCAGGAGCCGTTCGACCATGGTCTCCTGACCGATGATCGAGCGGCCGATACGCGTGCCGAGATCGAGGATGTCGTCGCGAACCGTCATGGGAGCCTCGGTGAGAAAGGAGAGGCGCGCAGACCGCCTGCGCGCCTTGGTGCATTGCTTATTTCTCGATACCGCGATCCTTGAAGGATTGGTCAATCGCCTTGTCCACCTCTGCGCGGACGCCTTCGATATTGAAGCTGGCGACCCGCTGGCTGGGCGGATACTTGACGAAGGTCTCGAGGAAGGCAGCGCCCTGCAACTGACCTTTCACCAGCAGATAATCGTTGCGGACCAGCCAGTCGTTATATTGATCGGAGACCTTGTCGGCCCGCTCATAGGGATCCATCCGCAGGTTGAACAACTTCGGAAGCCGCCATGTGATAAATGGTGTCTGCCATACAGCAAAGCCGCCTTCTGCCGGCTGCTCCTTGAACACGACCTTCCAATCGTCGTAGCGGGTTGCCACCAGCCCACCGTCGTCGTCAAAATAGTAGAAGTCATGCCGAGCGCTCTTGTCCGACTTGCCCGTGAGGTAATCGAGCTGGTTGTAGCCGTCCAGGTGGTTCTTGAAGCTCGTCGTACCGCCTTCGGGCGTCCAGCCCTGAAGAAGCCGGTTCTTCACATCGGGATCGCCAGCGGCCGCGAGCAGCGTCGGGAACCAGTCGAGCCCCGAAACTATCTGATTGGAGACCTGACCAGGCTGGATGTGTCCCGGCCATTTGACCATCGCGGGAACACGGAAGGCGCCTTCCCAGTTGGTATCCTTTTCGCTGCGGAACGGCGTCGTCGCTGCGTCGGGCCACGAGAACTGGTTCGGTCCGTTGTCGGTGCTGTAGACGACGATCGTATTGTCGGTGATGCCGAGATCATCGAGCGCCTTCAGCAGCTTGCCGACGTCTCCGTCGTGCTCGACCATGCCGTCGGCATACTCGTTGCCTTGCATGCCGCTCTGGCCGCGCATGGATTCCCTCACATGCGTAAAGAGATGCATGCGGGTCGTGTTCATCCACGTGAAGAATGGCTTGTTCTCTTTTGCCTGCCGACCCATGAAGTCGATCGCGGCTGCGGTCGTCTCGTCATCGATGGTTTCCATGCGCTTCGTCGTCAGAGGGCCGGTGTCCTCGACCTTGCCGTCGGCGGAAGCCTTGATGACGCCACGCGGGTTATAGGCCTTCAGGAACTCCTGGTCATCCTTGGGCCAATAGGGCGCTTCCGGCTCCTCCTCGGCGTTCAGATGGTAAAGGTTGCCGAAGAATTCGTCGAAGCCGTGCTTGGTCGGCAGGTACTCATCGCGGTCGCCAAGGTGGTTTTTGCCGAACTGGCCGGTCGCATAGCCAAGAGGCTTGAGCGCCTGGGCGATCGTGATGTCGCTGGCTTGCAGTCCAACTGGAGCACCGGGTGCGCCAACCTTGCAGAGACCGGTGCGCAGGCATGTCTGGCCGGTGATGAAGGTCGAGCGGCCCGCCGTGCAACTGTTCTCGGCATAGTAGTCGGTGAACATCATGCCGGCCTTGGCGATGCTGTCGATGTTCGGCGTCCTGTATCCGACGACGCCGAAGGAATAGGCGCTGATATTTGTCTGCCCGACGTCGTCGCCGAAGATGACAAGAATGTTCGGCCTGGATGCATCGGCGGTCGGTGCGGTGGCAGGGGCCGGCGCGTCCTGTTGTGCGAAAGCGGGCGCGACGATGACAGCCGAGGTCATGGTCATCGCGACCGCGGCCGTGGCTGCAAGAAGTCTTCGATGGATGGGCGTGCTCATCACAAGGTCCTTTCTACTTGCGAATGCGTCTGGGCTTATCAGGCGGGATGCGTAGTTTTCGTCGGGTTCCTATGCGCCGCGATACTGCGTCACGCGTGGCGAGGGGGTAAGCTTGTAACAGTTACATGGCGGGCAGCCTGGGGTAACAATCCGTCCAGGATGCGCGCCTACTGGGTCAAAGGCGTCGGCTTCCGATCGCTTTCGAGGTCGTCTTCCACTTCGGTTCCGGTCGGCTGCCTTTTCCTCATTGGCTGTTCGACGATCGTCAGCGGTGCCGCGACAGCAGCGCCCGCGACGGTGCCGACAGTACGCGCTGTCCCGCCCACGACGGCGGCGACGCCCTGTCCGAGAGAAATGTTGGAATCCGTCAGCGTTTGTCCGGTCATCAGACGCTGGCCGATGAGCTGGACGATGCCGGGACTTTCGGCGAACTTGCCATGATGGAGACTGTCGCCGGTCTTCACCTTCGTGAGGTCGATCGCGGTGATCCCCGCCTTCTCCAGCCGCGAGCGATATGGTTCCTTCGATGGATCGATCGCGCCTAGCCGCGACACATTGCCGGTGATGAAGCTAGATGCCGCGAGCGCCCGGTCGTCCTGCGAGACGAAGATCGTGAACTTCGGCTTGGGCTCGCCCATTTCGACGTATTGCTTTGCGAACACCTGGATATCTATGTCAGGGGAGGCGAGGATGACGTTGTGGATCTTGGCGTTGACGTGGCCGTCGCGGATGCCCATCTGCCGCAACGATTCCATCGCCAGCCACGTGCCCATGGAATGCGCCAGGATGGTGATGTCCTTCACATCAGGATCGGCGGCGAGGACCCGCAGGGACTGCTCGAGCGCCGTGCGCGAATAGTTCGTGCTCTCCTTGTCGTACTCGTATCCGGTGAGTTGCGCGCGTGACGGCCAGGTGAAGAGGATCGGCGTCGCCTGCATGCCGCTGTCGTGGACGATCTGGGCGAGGCGGAAGACCGAGTCCTCGTATGTGTTGTTGAACCCGTGGATGAAAACCAGCGCATGCCCGCCCTGGATATGCTGGCGGAACCATGCTCGGCCTTCCGGAATGGTGTCGATCTGCTTCACCCGCGTGACGGCAAAGTCCGTGGCGGGATTGGGCGGCAGCCGCTGCGGCCACTGGACGGTGCCCGGTTCGCGCTTCGATGGAATGGAGACCGCGACGTCGGTCATGGAGGGCTTCGGGCTGCGCTCGCCGTTGAACAGCGTCGCGGGATCGCCCGAAGGCTGCCTGGTCGTCGCCACCAGCATGTCGACCTGCGTCGTGCTCTTTCCTGCCGCCAGCGCCACCGGCTGCATGACGCCGCTCGGGTGTCCGCAGCCGGCCAGCGCCGGGAGGAAGCCCATCAAGACGGAAAGACGTGTCAGCCGCAGGAGCTTCATCTATTGCGCCACTATGTTGGTGGGCTTGGTGATCGACAGCGGCATCGAGATCGTGAGGTAGACGGCGTCTCCCTCGGCGCGGTTTTCTGCGGCGAATTCGTGGAAATACTTGATGCGGGTCGATATCGGCACTTCGCCCGCTTTGAACGTCCAGCCGATCGTCGCGCCGATGGCCGCGACGCGCCCCTTGAAGTCGCTGGACGCGCCGGCGCCGCTATCGCCGGTCACCTGGTCGTAGTAGTACCCAACGAGACCGGCGTCGAACTGCTCGTTGAAGTGCTGGACGGCGGCCCATTCGACATGGAACTCGTTGCCCGTGCGGTAGTCGGTGGCAGGGTTTTCGGCATTGAACGTCATGCCGACCACCGCCGACAGGTCGAGGCCGATCGTCGGGTCCAGCCAGGTCACGCCGGCCGATACGTCGGCGCCCCAGTGGTGGAAGGCTATGTTCGATATCTCGCCGTCCTGATAATCGCCGACCGGAACGTTGACCAGGAGGCTGGTCTGCCAATGGAAGTTGCCGGCTTCCCAGCCCAGCAGGGCGCCAAGGACCGGATCGCCGACGGTGAAGACCGGATCGGAGATCGATCCGGATGCTGTCCCACCTCGCGGTCCCGCCAATGTCACATCGGCGTCTGTGTTCTTCCAGCCGACAGGGACGGTGAGCGACAGTCCGAGGTGGCCACCGGCAACATCCTCCGGAAGGATCCAGAGCACGGTAGGCACCTCGATGACGGCCGAGCCTTCGACGCCGACCGCCAGTCGGCCACCTGATGGCAGCGCCCGTCCGCCCCCGAGATCGCCCGTGTACATGTAGATGTCGTTCGAGAAGAACACGCCGGGAGGCGGCGTGATCGCACTTGCGGGAAGCTTCGCGCCAAGCAGATAGAAGCCCGCGCCGCCCTCGGCCGCTAGTGCAAGCGAAGGAAGCAACGTCGTGGCTGCTACTAATGCCAGGCGTCTGCCAAATTCAGAGGTCATCGAAGTTCTCAATCTCCAAGATTCTACGAGGCTCAACGTCTGCGGAAGTGTCCGCCGCCACCGCCGTGGAAGCCCCCACCTCCGCCGTGGAAGGCGCCGCCGCGGGAGCCATTAAATTCACGGCCGCCGCCGCCGAACTGCCGGCCGCCTCCGAACTGTCCGATGTCGCGGCGTCCGTAGCTGCGCGACAGGTCTCGCTGGTTGCCGACATGCCGAGCGACGCGGTCGACGCCGAGATTGTCGGGGGCGCGTTCCCGAACCTGCCGCCGAGGAGCGGCGTTCTGGCGCGTCTCTACCCGGTTCTGGACACGGTCCTTGGCTGCGGGATTGTTCTCCACCCGGTTCTGGATGTTCTGCGCGCGCTCGGGAGCGTTCTGGCGGATGCGGTCGGCGGTTTCCGGATGCTTGGAAGCAAACTGCTCGCCGACGTTCTTCAGGCTTTCGGTAGCTGGACGGCTTACTGGATCCCAGCCGTCGGGCGTGTGCTTCTGCCATTCGCCGTTCTCGCGGCGGTAGACGTTGCCATCGCGCCCGGCGTAGATGTCGCCGCCCTTGCCGCCGGCGATGAAACCGCGGTCGCCCGAGGAATTATGCCAGTGCAGACCCGCGGCGTTGCCCGTGGACCCGCCGCTGATACGGGCGAACTCGCCGCCATGCTTTACGGCCGCCGTGCCCCACGAGCCATAGACGTTGGTGCCGCCGCGGGCCGCGAAGGCGTTGCCCGTCCTCGGATTGAACGCGGTGACGAAGCCACGCGAACCGGCCGGACCGGAGATCGCGCCACCGCGGACATAGGTTCCCGTGCGCGGATTATACGCCGCCCCGCCGGCGATGCCACGATAGGGACCGTAAGCGTAGCCATAGCGGCCGAAGGTGCCGAAGGCAGGATTGTAGAAGGCGCCGACCCCGTAGGTGACCGGGCGAGGATAGTACGGCCAGTAGCCGCCAGCCCAACCGAAGTCCCACCAGGGACGGTAGGCCCATCCGGTTCCCCAGACGAGGGCGTCCCATGCGAGGTAGGCCCCGAGGTAGCCCGCGGTATAGCCGTACCAGACGGCGTCGGGTTCCGTATCGTAGACCCTGACATAGGTCACGTTGTAGACGGGAGAGGAGGCCGGGATCTCGTAGACCTCGTCCGGAACGGCTTTCGCCACTTCGAACGGCCCGGTCGGCGTGTCGCCGACGAACCAGACCCCGTCCTTCAGCACGAAGTATTTTTCGCCGACCTTGATCACCTGTTCGTTCGAGTTGACCGCGTAGGAGAGACTGGTGCCGTCGATCGTCTCGAATTTCGGATCGCCGCTGTAGGCGACGTCGACCTTGACGGTTCCGTCGGTCGCGACGCGGGCCATCTGCGGAATGCTCGCCTTCAGGCGTGCCTCCGCGCTTTCCGAGGTTCCCGGAACCGACGCCCGAACCGCGTAGTAGGACGCGTCCTGCGGAATGTTCTGGAAGTCGGCAGGCAGGTTCGGCGTCGCAAATGTCCAGGGCCCGTCGAGCGACGCCGCCGAGAACCAGCGGCCGGAAAGCAGCACGTACCATGTGCTGTCGAACGGGCGGTAGAAGACGTCGCTGGTCGTGTTCGAGGCCCATTCCAGTCCGGTGCCCGGCACCTTCTGCAGTGCAGGCTTTCCTTCGAACACGAGGAGCTCGGCCGGCACGTCCGAATAGAAGACCCTGGGGACACCGCTTTCGCCGAATTTCACCGCGGGCAGGGCCGCCTTCACGTCCTTCCAGGCGTCGTCGTCGGGCAGGCTGGATATCTCGGGCGGCAGCACATCTGCTTCCGTCCATTCGCCGTCGAGGCTCGTCGCCTTCAGCCAATTTTTCTCGCTCCTGAGGTAGAAGGCCTTGTCGGCATCGGTCTGGAAGATGTCCCAGTTGGTGTTGACGACGAAGGAGAGGCCCTGCACGCCCTTGACCGGAGAAACCACCTCCTTGCCGTCGGTCTGCACGAGGATGGCGGCGGTTTCGCTCGTGAAGATCGGCGGCGGATCCGCCTTGAGCCCGGAGACATCGTTCAACCGCTTGTAATCGGCGAGGCTCGCCGTAAGGCGGTCCTGCGAGACCGTGATCGGATCGGTCGGCATGATCCTGCCGACGCCGAGCGCGAGTTTCGAAAGCTGCTCCTTGTCGAGCGTCGAGAAGTATACCGCGGTCGTCTGGACGTCCGTCAGCACGATATTGTCGGTCTCGTCGTCGGCAACCGTCTTCGCCGTGACGCCGATCACGCCGTAGACCGGCTGCGAGTCCTTCGAAAGCTTCAGTTCCGCGGCGATCAGCGCGTCGAGCTTTGTAAAGTTCGGCCAGTCGATCACCTGCGGCTGGAACAGGGTCAGCACCGCTCCGCTATCCGCCGTGAACGTCTTCGGCCACGTCGGGGTTTCGGCTGAAGCCTGGCTGAGATAGCGCCCGCTGACGAACCCGCTTTTGCCACCGAAGTCAACCGCGCACCATGCGCCGCTCCCGTCGCATTCCTTGAGGTCGACCTGCGCGCCTTCCGGAACGTTTCCGACCGCCTCAAACCCCGTGCCCGGTCCCGAACGCAGATTGACGGCCGCGGTCATGACCGCGGGATCGGCCAGCACGTTGCCTGCGAGAAAGGTGGAAGCGACTGAGAAGACAAGCAGCTTGCGCATCATGGCGGCCCTTCGACGTCATCGCCCGCGATCTGCGGACCGGTCGAAGGAATGCCATCGGAGCCTTTCGGACAAGGATGTTACTGTTACATCGCACCGTTGCTGGCGAGTTCCGGCATTTTCAGGCCGGCTTCCAGAATGCCTGCGCGCAACGCGTTTCTGAGATTGCTGTCGTAGCGCGCTCCGGAGAACATCGCAGCGACCGTCCGCTCGAGATCGGGATGCTGCAACCGGGCTGCGGCTATCTCCTGCTCCGTCACTGGCCGGTCGCCGAGGCGAGCGATCGCGGCCAGCTTCAAAACCGTCGTCGGCGCGTCCGGTGCCGGAACCTGCCGTGCGAGGAACACGGCTTGCGCGTAACGTTCCTGGCGATATTCGTCGAGTATCATGACGAAGCTTGCATCGCGTATCGGCTGGCCGGCGATCTCCGCCGCCTGTCTGGCAAGCTGCACGCCCTCTTCCCAGTGTCCTGTAAGGAACACCACCATCGAGAGCTTGGCGAGCAGGTCGGCGTTTTCAGGGTTTAGAGCGACGCCACGGCGGCCGGCCGCTATCGAGATCTCGTTCTGTCCGAGCTGATACTGCACGCCCAATTGCGCCAGTGCGGCTCTTGGCGAGGAAGGCGAGAGGGTCGCTGCCCGGTTGGCCAGTTCCAGGCCACGGCCGAAATAGCTGTCGTCGCCGGTCGCGCGGCCGATCCAGACATAAACGCGCGCAAGTGTGGCCATCGCGTCCGCATCCGTGGGATCGGCAGCGATCGTGGCCGCCAGGCAGGAGCGGGCCGCCTTCAGGCCGGCGGCGTCGCGTTGCTCGACTGCAAATTCGCCTCTAAGGACGCACACGTTGCCGATCGTGGACGCCGGGAGGTTGCGCCTAAGCTCGATCGCGTTGATGATGCCGGCGGGTCTTGCAAGCCTTCGGGATACTGAAAAGACCAGGTCGCGCATGGCCTCCTCGCGCATTCCGGCCGCGACGGTACGCCGCTCCTCGTCGGTCCAGACGGCCTCGCCGCTGGCGGCATCGGAAACCTGCCACCACAGTGAGACCAAACTTTCATTCTCGGCGTAACGCATGTTGATCTCGTAGAGACTCTGCTCCATCGCATCGCGAGGCACTCTCGAGCCGGAGGCACCGGATTTCAGACGTACGGTGCCGAAACGTGCGAGCGACACGGCGAGGTCTTCCATGACCGCTTCGCCGGCCGCCTTGTCGTTTTGCGAGACGTTTATCGACAGCGCGACGAAGGGCTTCTGGGTGTCGATGGCGACAGGAACCAGGCTGTTGACGACGCCGTACGCGCCCAGGCAGACCACGCAGAGCCCCATCAAACCCGTCGCCACGTAGCGCCACCGGTTTGCGGAGACCGCCGGAGGTTTTGCGGCCGGCGGTACGATGGCATCCGGAGTAGGCTCCGCGGACGAAGCATTCTCGTCGGCGCTTTCCGATTCCTCCAGCGGGCAGGGCGGATGGTCGCGTTCAACGAAGACCGGAACATAGCGACCGCGAGGTATGTCGAGCCTCGCGCCCGGTTCCTCGCCAAGATCCTCATAGTATTTCTGGAGGGTTTCACGCAGCCTTGTCGCCTCGATGCGGACGATCGGGTCGGATGAGGGGTCGAAGGACGCCGGCCGGTTGAATACGTCGATCGCGACTGAGTAAGCCTTGACCGTGTCGCTGCGCCCCTCGAATAGGGCGTCTGTGATGTAACGCAGGAAGGCCCGATGCCTGTCGGATACATGGAGCCTTGGATCGGCCAACAGCCGCTCCGTTTCAGCACGCGCCCTGTCTTCGGAGACCAAGCGTGCCCCGCTGCTCACGCCGTTCGCTGCCATCCCGCACCTCACGCCCGTCGATCCATAAGCAGGGGTGAATATGGGCGATGTCACCAAAAGTTGCAATCTCGTTCACTTGCATGGTCAACGAATACTTGCCGTTCGGCTCATCTGATTCGCGCCGCGGGTGCGAGACAGCGGGTCTGGACGTCCTTTTCGAGCTCGAGGCACACGTTGCGGTACTCTTCAACGAGACCATCCTCTCCTGCGCTCGACTTTCGCGCCAGACGCTCGAAGGTGGTGGTCGCAGCCTCGTAGGCTTCGCACAGTGCTTCAAGCGAGGTGTCTGTCCGCCATAGGATTTGGAGCTGCCCGCGCACTGCCGGGAGCCGCAGCATCAGCTTCAACAGTCCTCGATGTGCTGCGTCGCGAACAGTGTCCATTTCTTGCAGGCTTTCCTTTATCGACGGGAGCCGTGCGGGAGGGGCGGGCTGTCCTCCATTCTCGCTTCAGTCAATCGAAAAAAGCGAGATTGTTACTGTAACAATGATCCGCTCCTATTGCCGGCGGCCGCGTTGTTACAGTTACGGACTGGGCCGCAAGAAGGTTTCGTGCTGCAGTGGCCACGATCCATCCGGAGGCTCCATGCGCACATTCGTTTCCAACGCTTCTTCGGTGCTTGTAGCTCTCTTCGTCGCCCCTCCGGTGCTAGCCCAGGAGGCGCACGACGCCGTCAACGAGGCCAACAACCCGCTCACGCCGAAGATCACCATCAACCTTCAGGACTATTATATTCCGAGCTTCATCGACACGCCGGGAGAGCCCGAGTCGAACCAGTTCCTGCTGCGCGGTCTCATCCCGTCGGACATGTTCGGCCTGCCGCAGCTTCTTCGCTTTACACTCCCGATCGCGACGTCCCCCGACGTTCCAAGCGGATATGTCACCGGGCTCGGCGACCTCACGCTGATGGATCTCTTCATCCTGCCGAAGCGTGGAGACGTCACCCTCGGCGGCGGCCCGCTGCTCGTCGTGCCGACTGCCACGGACGAGTCCCTTGGAAGCGGCAAATGGCAGATCGGAGCGGCGGGCGTCGTCGTCGCGCCTCAAAGCTGGGGACTCCTCGGAGCCCTTGCGACCTATCAGGCGTCCTTTGCGGGCGTGGACGACCGGGAGGATGTGAGCCTTTTGATCTTCCAGCCGATCCTCAACATCAACCTGTCGGACGGCTGGTATCTGCGTTCGTCGGCGACGTGGAACTTCAATCTCGAGAGCGGCAATTCCTACATCCCGGTGGGCGCAGGCGTCGGCAAGGTGTTCCAACTCGATAAGGGCGTGACGATGAACGCCTTCGTCGAGCCTCAGTATACGGTCTGGCACGACGGACCGGGTGCGCCTCGCTGGCAGATCTTCGCCGGCGTCAACTTCCAGTTTCCGGTCAGACGGTGACGTCCGACGCAATTCAGGAGCATCCCATGCGTAAAACGATCTTCGCGCTTCTTATTCTCTCGGCCGCGACAACCACCGCGGCAGCGCTCACTTCTGAGGAGCTGGCGTCCCGCACGGTCGAGCGGCGCGCCGTCGAGGCCGTCATCTGGGGCATCCCGGCGGTCAACTACGACCTGATGCTCCAGGAGATGCTGACCAAGACGAAGGGCAAGGTGAACCAGATCCTCTACTGGTCGCGGCCGCTCGACTGGCACAACCAGACCCTGACGCCCAATCCCGACGCGATCTATCTGATGGCATTCACCGACACCAAGAGCGTGGGTCCCGTCGTGATCGAGGTTCCGCCGGCCGAGGGGGGCTCGATCAACGGCAACATCGTCAACGTCTGGCAGATGGCCCTCGAGGACGCCGGGCCATCGGGCGCCGATCAGGGCAAGGGCGGCAAATATCTTGTGCTTCCGCCGGGGTACAAGGACAAGGTCCCGGATGGGTACATCCCGCTCCAGTCCGACACCTTCGGCGGATACGCGCTTCTGCGATCGAACCTTGCCAGCCATAGCGACGCCGACATTGCCAAGTCCGTCGAATACGCCAAGCGACTGAAGGTCTATCCACTGTCGGAGGCCGGCAACCCGCCCGAGACGGTCTTCACCGACGCCAAGGACGTCGTCTTCGATTCCACCATCAAATACGACGAAAGTTTCTTCAAGTCGCTCGACCGGGTGGTGCAGTACGAACCGTGGCTATCGCGCGACCGGGCGATCATCGACCAACTCCGGTCGCTCGGCATCGAGAAGGGCAAGACATTCTCCCCGCCGCCGGCGGTTGCGAAACAGCTCGAAGCAGGCGTGAAGGAGGGCAAGGAGTGGCTCGCGGAGAAGTACGATAGTGGGCTGGTCCCCTTCTACGACAACAGCCGATGGAACTTCGCGGCCAACCCCGAACTCGTGAAGAGCGCCCAGGCCGGATATGACAAACCCGAAGCCTATCCGGTCGATCTGCGCGGCGTCGCCTATAGCTACGCCTTCGTCGGCCTGAAACGGCTGGGAACCGGGCAATTCTACCTGATCTCCATCAAGGACAAGGCCGGTCATGACTTCGATGGGTCGCAAACCTATCGCCTGAGCGTGCCAGCCGACGTGCCCGTTCAGCAATACTGGTCGCTGACCGCTTACGACCGCGAGACCCATGCGCTCATTCGCAACATGGACCGCGCCAGCCGTTCGTCGCAGATCGCCGATCTCAAGAAGAACAAGGACGGCTCCGTCGACGTCTTCCTCGGTCCGAAGGTCCCGAGAGGGGAGGAGGCGAACTGGATCCCGACCGATCCCGAGCGGAAGTTCGAAGTCATGTTCCGTCTTTACGCGCCGACCAAGGCATTGTTCGACAAGAGCTGGGTGCTCCCGGATCTCGAGCGGGTGCGCTAGAAGCGCAAGGAGGACCAACATGAGAAGCTTCGTTGTCGCAGCCGCCGCCGCGCTGGTCATAGGCACAACGGCCTCTGCCAAGGACGTTCTAACCGGGCCGGTCAAGACGCATATCGGACCTGTCGAACTGCAAGGAGGGTATCCGAGCACGAAGTCCGTGGGCAAGCTCTATGACGAGCTCGACTTCCAGCGTGCCACGCAGGCCTACATATGGGCGACGCCGCTCGTTGCCATGGAGGCGCTAAGGTCAGCGAACAGAAGCGACTGGGGCGTCGACTACGACGACGTCGGGCTCGTTGATGGATACACGACCCCAGTCGTCAGCGCCCTTACGGGCAACAACACAACTATCTACGCGGCCGTCTTCACCGATCTTGAGCGGGACGGACCCGTCGTCATCGACTCCCCCGTCGGCGTTTACGGCGTGATTGACGACTTCTGGCAACGGCCGGTCGTCGAGGTCGGTCCGTTCGGTCCCGACAGGGGTAAGGGCGGCAAGTTCCTGCTGCTGCCGCCGGGTTACGACGGCCCCGTTCCGGACGGCTATCTCGCCGCAAAGTCGAAGACGAACCAGACGATGTTCATCGGCCGCGCCTTCGTGAAGGACGGAGACGTCAAGTCGGCGGTGGACACGCTCGCTCGGATCAAGGTCTACCCCCTGTCTAAGGCCGAGCGTCCTCCTGAAACGCGTGTGGTTCGGGCCGGCAACCGACCACTGAATTCGATCGCCCCGAAAGGCTTCGGCTATTGGCAGCTCCTTTCCGATGCTCTCGACAAAGAACCGGTCGAGGAACGAGATCGCTTCTTTCACGCGATGTTGAAGCCGCTTGGCATCGAGAAGGGGAAGGCCTTCAAGCCGGACGACCGGCAGAAGAAGATCCTGACGGAAGCGGCGGACGTGGGCTTTCTGATGGCTCAGACGCTCAGCATGGCTCCGCGGCTGGAAAACGCCTCATCCTATCCGGGAACGCATTGGGAATGGGTGCTGACCCTCGATCCATCCCAGGAGGCGCCCGGATACACCCAGCTCGACGAACGCACCGACTATACGTTCGAGGCGATCACTATCGCCGAAGGCATGATCAAGATGATCCCCGGTGCCGGCTCGCAATACATGAGCGCGGCAAAAGACAAAACAGGCGCCTGGCTGGAGGGCGGCAGGAACTACACCCTGCACGTTCCGGCCGACGTCCCCGCCAAGGAATTCTGGGCTGTTACCGTATACGATGTCATGACCCGCTCGATGATCAAGACCCAGACGATGAAAGCTGGCGTGTCCAGTCAGGACAAGCTGAAGGAGAACGTCGACGGCTCGGTCGACGTCCATTTCGGCCCACAGCCGCCAAAGGATGACGTCAACTGGGTCAGGACGATCCCCGGTCGAGGATGGTTTGCCTACTTTCGATGGTACGGGCCAACGGAGAAGTTCTTCGACAAGAGCTGGGCGCTGCCCGACATCGAGAGGAAAGGATGAGCGACAATCGTGCAGAACGCGGCTCGCGTTTGCGTTGCTCGATGTAGCCTGAGTTGTTACTGTTACATGCTTCCCTCCCTGCGTGCTGATTGGCAAGCTTCGCGCGAATCATAGGAGGGGAAGCAGCGATGCGAATTCACCGATGGTTGTCGGCGTCAGTCGGGCTCCACGCCGCACTGGCGATAATGTTCGCGGGGCTGATGCTCGACGCCTACAGCGCTGTTGCGCAGACCTGCGCGGCCGGACCAGTATTTGTCGACGGAACCTCCTGCACCGTCACCGCAGGTTCCAACATCGTGGTATCGCAGGCCGCCGTGCCGGGGCTGGACGCTAGAAATGCCGGCGCGGCCATCACAGCCCAGGGAATCACCGTGCAGCTCGGTCCCGGTGTCGTGCCGAGAACTTTCGTCGGCGCGCAGGCGCTGTCCGGAGCTGCCGTCGAGTTGAGCGGCAGTACCATCATCACGTCTCAGGCAGGGACGGGCCAAAGAGGCGTGATTTCCGACGGTTTCGGAAGCAACATCAGCGCCACCGGCCTGACGATCACGCTCGGAACCGGGGCGACGACGGTCAGCGACAATCTTGCCGTGCTCGCGCAGAACGGCGGCATGGCGAGCTTCACCAACTCCGCCATTTCGACGAGGGGCGCAGTCAACGGCATCGCGAACCATGCCGTCACCGCGACGGGGTCAGGAAGCACCGTTACGCTCACGGGCGGCACGGTCTCGACCGCCTCTCGTGGCTCATTTGGCGTCCAGGCGGCGGACGGTGGACATGTCGTGATCGGCGGAGGCACGCAGGTAACGACAACGGGCGTGCAGGATCTAACTACGACGCCCGTCACCGGCAGCCATGCTCTCATCGCGACTGGATCGGGCAGCCGGATCGACGGTACCAGCGTGACGCTCGGCACCTCCGGCCTGTTTGCAAGCGCCGCCCGCGCCGAAAACGGTGGCGTCGTCGCACTTACAGGCGCGACCATCAGCACCAGCAGCAATTCGCAGGCCGACAGCGACCCTTCGTCGGCCACCCGAGTCCTGTCGGGCGGGAGCCTTCTTCTGACAAACAGCACGGTCGACACCACGGGGCAGCGAGGCAATGGCCTCTCCGTCCAGGACGCGGGTTCGACGGCCACGGTGTCCGGCACGGCCATATCGGTCTCCGGAACCCGCGCGAACGCTGCCTTCGTGTTCGACGGCGGAGGGGCGTCGTTTTCCAACAGCAGCCTGTTTTCAGCGAACTCGACAGCGGTCAATGTCCAGGGAGCAGGGTCTTCCATCGACCTGACGGACAGCAATGTCAGGAGTAGTGGTGCGATTGGATATGGTCTTCGTATCGGAGATGGCGGAACGGCGACGATGACGGGAGGATCCTCGACGACGACGGGGCGGGACGCTCCCGCGCTTGCGGCTGGAAACGCCACGGTCGTCGCCAACAACGTGACCTTCTCGACTGCCGGGCCGGACAACGCGATGGGTGTCCTTGCCGACCTTGGGGGCGACATAACCCTCAACGGCGGTTCGATCGTTACGACCGGAGACTCCGTGCGTCTGAGCGCCTATCCACACGGCATTGCAGCCCGCAATCCAGGCGGGATCGTGAGAGCCAACGGAACTTCTGTGCGAACTGAAGGCCTGACCGCCATGGGCGTGGTCGCCGACGATGGCGGAACCATCTTGTTGAACGGCAACTCGATCACGACCCTTGGAGCGACGAGCATCGGCCTCTATTCCACGGTCGAGCAGTCGGGGCCACAGTTTCCAGCAGGCATCGTCGGCGAGACCTTTGGAACGGGAGCGCACGGGGCGATGGCGGTCGAGCACTTTCTTCCTGCCGACTCGGCCATATTGCTCGACGACTCGCTCCTCACCACCCATGGAGACCTCGCTTCCGGTCTCCGCTCGATCATGTCGGCAAGCATTGACGCTCGCAACACGGTCATACTGACAGAGGGCGACCGCTCGTCTGGGCTGCACTCGAGAGACAACGGCAGCGAGGTCAACCTTATCGACACCACTGTGACTACCGAGGGTACGGCGTCGCACGGGGCTCTCGCCGAGGGCGGCGGGCTGGTGAACGGGCTGAGAACCTCGGTGGAGGCGAGAGGGAGTGACTCCTACGCGCTATATGTCGCCGGCGCGGCCGGCCTTGTCTCTGAGGCGCGGTTCGACGCGAGCCGGCTGGGCAACGTCGACGGCCCGGCGATCGCGGTGGGCGGGGAGGGGGTCGTCTCGCTGACCGGCTCCGTGGTCTCGTCGAGCGGGCAGTGGCTAAGCGTCGGGACGATCGCCGACTTCCAGCCCCTGGCCGCGCCTGACGCGGGCCTCGGAGGCGTGACGGACCCGGAAGGACTGGAAACCTCGCCCGTGTTCACTCCCCCCGCGGCCCTGCCGGTCGTTCCCGGTCTTGCCAACGTGACGCTGTCTCGCTCCGTGGTGACCGGCGCCGCCTTCACGGCGCCGGGAAGCGTCTCGAATCTTGTTCTGGAGGACAATAGCCTCTGGAACATGACTGGCAGCTCCAACCTCACGACGCTGCTGAACGACCCCAGTCTGATCCAATTCTCCGCCCCGGCCGGCGATCCTTCTCTGCTCGCGAGCTACATGACTCTGACGGTTGTCAACTATGTCGGCGAGGACGGCAACATCGGATTGAACACCTATCTCGACACGGACGGTTCTCCGTCGGACCGCCTCGTCGTCGACGGTGGGTCGGCCACCGGAACCAGTGGCCTCATCATCTCCAACGCGACCGGCGGCGGAGCATTGACGACCGGCAACGGCATCCTCGTCGTCGACGCGATCAACGGCGGCGTGACCGATCCGGCGGCGTTCCATCTCGCCGCGCCGGCAGTCGCGGGACCATACGACTACCTGCTCTTCCGAAGCAGCGTCGACGGATCCGGGCCGGAGGACTGGTACCTGCGTTCCGAGCTTGTCGGTCCACCGGATCCTACCCCGATCTATCGCCCGGAAGTCTCGCTCTACGCCGCAGTTCCATCGATGGCGGCGATCTACGGCAGGCACATCATCGACACGCTGCACGAGCGCGTCGGCGAGGAGGAGCAGCTCAAGGGACGCACGGATATCGGCGAGGACGAGAACTTCAACGGCTTCTGGCTGCGAGGCATCGGCCACTGGGGCCATCGCGACGGAGATGCTCGCGGCGTCTACGACGGCGCGCCGGAGTTCGACTACAGGTTTGGTGCCATGCAGGGTGACCTTGCCCCGTTGAAATAATCCATTTTGAAGTAAGCTCTGGCCCATTGAGAGGACCAGGGAATGAAGCGCAATCGTTTCACAGACGAACAGATCATCGGCATTCTGAAGGAGCACGAGGCTGGCACGCCGGTCTCGGAGCTTTGCCGCAAGCACGGCGTCAGCGATGCCAGCATCTATAAATGGAGGGCCAAATTCGGCGGCATGGACGTATCCGAAGCCAAGCGGCTGAAGACGCTGGAAGACGAGAACACGAAGCTGAAACGGCTCCTGGCAGATGCGATGCTCGACAATGCGGCTTTGAAAGACATTTTGGGAAAGAAGTGGTGACGCCCGCAGCAAGGCGGAAAGCTGTCGCTCATCTGATGGATCACCACGAGATGAGCGAACGGCGGGCGTGTAAAGCCATCGGGTTTTGCCGAATGACGATCCGTTACGAAACCAGCCGCGGCGACGATCATGGCCTTCGCGAGCGCATGAAGGCGTTGGCGAATGAACGCCGCCGCTTTGGCTATCGACGCCTTCATGTGCTGCTCAGGCGCGAGGGACACCTTGTGAACCACAAAAAGCTATTCCGGCTCTATCGGGAGGAGAAGCTCACCGTGCGCAAGCGCGGCGGGCGGAAGCGAGCGATAGGCACACGAGCACCGATGCTGATCCCGCTTGCCGCCAATGATCGCTGGTCACTGGACTTCGTGTCGGATCAACTCACCGATGGACGCAGGTTCCGGATGCTTACGGTCGTCGACGATTGCACCAGGGAATGCCTGGGCCTCGTCGCCGATACGTCCCTTTCCGGCCTGCGGGTTGCCCGTGAGCTGGACCGGATCATCGAGGGACGAGGCAAGCCGAAGATGATCGTCAGCGACAATGGCAGCGAGTTCACCAGCAACGCGATCCTGCAATGGACGGATCGGACCAAGGTGGAATGGCACTACATCGCACCGGGCAAACCGATCCAGAACGCCTTCATCGAAAGCTTCAATGGGCGGCTGCGAGACGAATTCCTGAATGAAACTCTCTTCTCGTCACTGACCCATGCTCGATCAGCGCTTTCAAACTGGCGCAGCGATTACAACGATCATCGACCGCACTCTGGACTCGGCTGGATGACACCTGCCGAGTTCGCTCAGACAATCAACCCGCGACGTGATGCGGTGCTGCGCAGCCGGAATGGCTCCGCACAGCAACCCGCCGCTACCGCCCCGAATACAGCAACCCAAAACCGCTGGAGCGAACTCAAAACTGGATAAAACTTGGGGGCAAGGTCAAGGGCGGCATGGATTTCTACCGTGACGAGGAAGACGGGATCACCGACCACGCCGGCATGTATCTGGCGTACGGCCATGGCAAAATGGACGTCACGCAGAACCTGCTGACGACGACGCGCGACGCGGGCGGCAACGACTTCGGCGCCTTCTCGGTCGGCGGCTACTGGACGCGGTTCGGCGAGAACGGCTGGTATCTAGATGGCGTGCTCTAGGGAACCTGGTACGACGTGACGACGCATTCCAACCGACCGACCGAAATCGGCTTCCCCGACCAGAGCATCGACGGCTTCGGTTTCGCGGCGTCCCTCGAAGGCGGATATCCATTTGACCTTGGCGACGGCTGGCAGCTCGAACCGCAGGCGCAGATCATATGGCAGACGATCCGGATGGACGACTTCAACGACGGAGCCGCCGAGATCCGCTACGACAACCTGAACTCCCTCGCCGGCCGGATCGGTGCTCGCGTTGCCCGGACATGGGAGGCGGAGGAGGCGTCTGCTACGGAGCCTGCCCGGCTGGCGACGGTCTGGGGCAGGGTTAATGTCTGGCATGAGTTCACGGCGAAAGCCCGGACCGAAGTCTCTTCGGCCGATGGGTTCGTACCGTTCTCGTCGAACCTCGACGAGACATGGATCGAGCTCGGCCTCGGGGCGACCCGACAGGTGTCGAGCAACACGTCCTTGTATGGGAACATCAACTTCAGCACGTCCTTCGATGGAGACAACTACGCCTGGAATGGTAAGTTGGGATTGAGGGTCAATTGGTAATGAGAGATCGTGCCTCTGCGATTATCATATATGGAAAAACGCTGAACGCGTCGGACGACTCTCCGACGACGTGACACCGAAAAACTTCTTCCCAAAATCCGCGATGGCCAGACCTGGTTGCTGCATTGGCCAGAAGACGTGCTGTTTGGCCGGTTCTAGTAGCGTGTCATCATCGGGGGACAAGCATGAGTATGGACTGTTATGTTATAACTGTCAAAGCTGATTAGATGCGCGACGCTGTCAGCCGGTTAGAAACGCGACACTTGCGCTTCGGATTAGCCGCCGATCCGACCGGCTGGACCGGGTTGCAAGGGAGGAGCGGGGGCGGGTGAGGAACACCCTTCGGCTTTAGCTTTGAGACTATGAGTGCAGGCGATCATTCCGCGGCCTCCATGCGCGCCAGCGCCTTCTGCCTTTTTGCGATGACCTCCGGATCATTCATGAAGTCCGTCCGCCGGCCAGGCTTGCG
Organism: Rhizobium leguminosarum; assembly: GCF_001679785.1. Classification (NCBI taxonomy): domain Bacteria; kingdom Pseudomonadati; phylum Pseudomonadota; class Alphaproteobacteria; order Hyphomicrobiales; family Rhizobiaceae; genus Rhizobium; species Rhizobium leguminosarum. The sequence goes on along the minus strand of NZ_CP016288.1, from coordinate 53,493 downwards.
GCCACGCTTCTGATAACCATTGCCCTGGCTGCCATCGGGAATACCGAACATATGATCCGTCTGGCCGGTGCGGCGAGGGCCGCTCTTACTGCGCTGCTGTTCCCGCCCAGCCTGCAGCTCGGCGACGACGGAAAGCATGTCGTCGAGACGCTTGTTCTCGACAACCTCTGCCCGGTGGACCGACCGCAATGTATCGAAGGTTCTGTAGGGCAGGGTGAAGCTCTCGTGCATGATCTCGAGGCGGCCGTCCGGGTAGTCGCAGACAACGACCTTCTTTCCCGCCAGCCCTCTGGCCCGCTCCGTCGGATCGAGAATGAACAAGACCTTGTCGTAACGGAGCGTCAGGGACTGCGACAGTGTGCGGACTTCCTTGCGGCACATGGCGCCATCGAGATTCTCATGCGCGGCAAGCGGCCGGTGCATGTCCTTCGGATTGCGTGGCGGTTTGCCAAAACGGGAATTGAAATCCGCAATGAATTCTGATGCATAGCCGTTGGCCGCCTCGATCGTATCGATGCCGCGAAGCCGCATCTCCTTGACCAGCCGGTCCTGCAGCGTCTGGTTGGCGCGTTCCACACGGCCCTTTGCCTGCGGAGTATTGGCGCAGATGATGTCGATGTTCAGCTCATAAAGCGCACGACCAAACTGCGTCAGGCCGCTCGTGCGGTCTTTCTCCGACGCATGGGTCGAACGAAAGACACCATGCTTGTCGCTGTAGAAGGCCAGAGGTTTACCCCATTGCTGCAGATAAGCCTTTGTCGCATGCAGGTAGTCGAACGTGTTCTCTGACCCAGCGAACCGCAGATGCAGCAACTTGCCGGTGGCGTCATCGATATAGACAAGCAGGGCGCATTTGGGACCACGGTTCTCAAACCACCAGTGATGCGATCCATCGATCTGCACGAGTTCGCCGAAACAGTCGCGCCGGCCGCGCGGCTGGAAAACCCGCTGCTTACGCTCACGCCGCGAGATCCAGATGCCGGCCTCGGTCATCCATTGCCGCAGCGTCTCCTTGGCGACCGAGATCTGATGCAGTTCCATCAGCTTCTCGCGCGCCAGCGTCGGACCGAAATCCAGATAGCGCTCCCGGATCAGATCCAGCGCCGCATTGCGAAACTCCTCGCTGTGGCGCCGGTTGCTCGGCTGTGATCGCTTCTTGGAAACAAGGCCGGCTGGACCATTCCGGTCATAAGCCTGCAGCAGCCGATGGACCTGACTTCGACTGAGGTCGAGCAGTTCGGCGGCCTGGACGACGCTCAGGCGCTCGTCACGAATCTTCTGGATAACTTCGAGGCGATGCAATTCTTTCTGCGACATGGTGATCATAAAGGACATGACGACTCCGACCGCTCATGGTCTCGACCAGGCTGAAGATCGTCATCCTTGCTCCCGACGTTGGCATTGACCAGTGCGTAGAGAGGCGAGACTGTCGCATCTCTAACTGGCCCAACTGTCGCATTACTAAATAGCCGCTACAGGGCTTGGCGACGTAACCAACGCTATGGGACCATCATCTGCGATCTGGAACGGCGCAAAACCATTGCTCTCTTGCCAGATCGAGAGCCGTCTACGGCCCAGGCCTGGCTCTCGGACCAACCTCAGATCAGCATCATCGCCCGCGACCGCGGCGGTGGTTACGCGACGGCTGCAGCCAAGGCATTGCCACAGGCGACCCAGGTCGCTGACCGCTGGCACTTGATGGAGAATGCCAGCCGGGCATTCCTCGATGCGGTGCGCAAATCCATGCGCCAGATCCGAACCGCGATCGGAGCCGCCACGATCAATCCCGAACTGCTGACTGCCGCCGAGCGCATCCAGTACGAGGGATATCTTCGCCGCGAAGACACCAACGCCGCCATTCTCGATCTGGCCAAGTCGGGGGCCGCAATCAAGGAGATCGTGCGCCAGACCGGGTACAGTCGCGGCCTGGTCCGATGCGTGTTGCGTGGTCAACGGTCGGATATTTTCCGCGTCCGCGAGAACTCGCTCGAACTCCATCTGCCGTGGCTTGACGCTCAATGGGCGGCCGGACATCGGAATGGGACAGAGCTGTGGCGGAAACTCAAGAGCCAAGGGTTCCGCGGCTGCCTTCGCGTTGTCACCGAATGGGCCACACGCCGCCGAAAAGCGGAAAAGGTCGATGACGGCAACTTGAACCGAGCGCCGTCGGCCAAGACCATCGCGCGTCTTATGACCATCGGTCGCGACGATCTCTCCAAATCCGAGACCGTGACGGTTGCTGCGATTGAAGGCGGCGTGCCGCTGCTCGTTGAGGTGCGGGAAGCGATCGCCGCCTTCCAGACGATGATCCGCAAGAAATCCATCGCTGATCTCGATCCATGGTTGGAGAGAGCCAGAACAGGTTTGATAGCCTCCTTCGCTAACGGCATCGTCAAAGACCGTGCGGCCGTCAGCGCCGCGATCACTTCACCATGGTCGAACGGCCAGACGGAGGGGCAGATCACCAAGCTCAAACTTGTGAAACGCCAGATGTATGGCCGCGGAAAGATTGACCTCCTCCAGGCCCGCGTCATCGGCGCGGGATAAAATCCATCACCATCAAAACTGCGTCAGAGCCAAATTTGCACGCCGAAACACAACTGGCTGCCCGTTCAGGGATATCTCATTCAACAATTTCCCTTATTGAACGAGATCGGATGAGCCCCTCGATTGATACGCTCAGCGCGGTGCTCGAAGCCTTGGGCACAACAATGCCTGGCTTCTTCTCCGATTTGCAGTCGACCCTTCCATACTCTCCGTTCTACGCGTCTGTTGACCTGGCCGAGATTGGAAAGGTCGATACAATTTCATATAGGGTCATCGGACTGGATCATCCAAACCGACAGTTGCTGATGTTGCACGAGCGCTATGCGCCCGGCGCTGACACAGGCGAGGAGTTTTCACACGCCGCGCAGGAGGCTGGCATGGTGCTATCGGGGAAGGTGGAGGTCACGGTTGGAGACCAGAAACGAGTGCTGCAACCGGGTGACGGATACTATTTCGATAGCCGGCTGCCTCACCGCTTTCGCAACGTCGATGACCGACAGAGCGAAATCCTCAGCGCGATCACGCCGCCCGCTTACTAGTCTCGGACCTCCAAACAGATGGTGAGAATAATAACCAGAGCGGTCAGAGCTGCTTCCCAAATGCTTGAAACGTGATTTCCTATTGGGCAGTCCAGAACTCAGGGGGAATGACGGTTCAAGGCTGAAGCTACGTACGCTTAAGGCGTCCGGCTCTGCCAAACAGGCGCGTACCCTTACACTGCTTGAGTGGGAGCCTTAGTCAAGGAGGAAGAAAGCATGAATACATCAGTACTTGCCATCGCTATCAGTACCGCGCTGGGCTGGTCAATAGTGGCAACATCCGCCTGGGCACAAACTGTGCCTGAAAACCTAAAAGGAACTGGAGAGGTCGTTGTTACATCTGGAGGTGGCGCTTGGGAGACTGCTCAGCGCAAAGCCTTCTTTGAGCCGTTCACTCGTGACACGGGGATCAAAGTTGTCGTCGTGCCGCAAGACGACGGCAAAATGTTGGCTTCAGTTAAACTGGGTCAACCGGCCGCAGACATAACTGAGATAAATGGAGGTTCGTTACCTACCTGGGTCAATAAATCCGCAGCTGAAGAAATTGACTACAGCCTCTTCGGGAAAGATACACTGAATGTATGCCCGATTATCTAAAGTCCAAGTATGGGGTCGGCGCTGTTATATTCTCGTTGAACGTAGCCTATAACACTAAGGTCTTCTCTGAAGAGAATGCTCCAAGGAATTGGGTAGATTTCTATAACGTTGATGCATATCCAGGTAAACGAGGCCTTCCGAAATGTGAAAGTCTGTTAAACGGGGGGCTGTTAGAAACAGCACTCTTGGGTGACGGTGTTTCGCCTCAAGCGCTTTATCCTCTCGACGTGGAGCGCGCATTTGCGAAGATCACAAAAATGAAACCGAATGTTGGCCGTGGGTCGCTGGCGCGGACGCGCCTCAAAGCCTTGTGAGCGGTGAGGTCGATATGGCGGCTTCCTACAATGGTAGGATCATAAGTGCAAAAAAGCAGGGAGCGCCACTCGCCCTATCTTGGGAACAAGCCTTACTGCAATATGATTACTGGGTGGTGCTGAAAGATGCACCCAACAAGGAGAATGCTTTTAAATTCCTGGCCTATATTTCCCAAGCGAAGCCCCAGGCGGCATTCTCCACAGAAATTCCATACGGTCCAATAAATAGCGACGCATTCGCCCTACTGTCAAAGGATCTGGTTGAAGCCCTTCCGGGCGCGCCCGAGCGGAAAGGCAAAGAAATCCCGCAAAACTATGGTATCCGTCCGCCGAAGGCCGTCTGCCCTGATTTGCTGATTGGCTTTAAGTCCATGCCTTATGTCATGCGCTACAGTGATTTCCCCCATTGAAGTTTTGTCCGCCGATGATCTTGGTCGCCGACGGGATTGGTCGGACGAAGAGAAGGTTCGGATCGTCGAGGAGAGCTTGCAGGGCTTTCGGCAGGGCTCAGTGACGGCGCGGCGATATGGACTGTCGCGGTCATTGTTGACCCGTTGGCGTCGGGAATATCGAAGCGGTCTTCTGAGCGTTTCCGTGTCAACAAGTTTCGTGCCGCTTGCGATTTCGCCGCCGCCGCCGGCATCTTCCGAGATGACCGCACCGCTACGATCTGAAGACAACAAGACGATCGAGATCGGCCTGCCGAACGGTCGTCGCCTGACGATCCCGGCTTCGCTTGATCCGACCATCCTTGCCCGCCTATTGCCGGTCCTGGATGCGTCATGATCGCCTTTCCGGCCGGGGTGAAGGTATGGATCGCGGGCGGGGTGACGGACATGCGTTGCGGCATGAACAGCCTGGCGCTGAAGGTTCAGCAAGGCCTTGGCCGCGATCCTCATGGCGGTGAGGTCTTCTGCTTCCGAGGTCGTAGGGGCGATCTGATCAAGGTCCTGTGGCATGACGGGATTGGCATGTCGCTCTATTTGAACGATCGGCGTTCATACTACACCTCCTTCCGCGCCAGTTGATGTTCTTGGCTCGGCTTGCATTTGTCGGTGCGCAGCAGCGCGATCTTCGAGTGGATTCCATCGGCTGCATTGCTTTTGCGGCAGGTCTCCATTGGGGATTTCGTACAGGCTGTAGTGCCCGTTGTAGGCATGTCTGGTGATGAGCCCATACTTGGCCCATCTGGCGACGGTTTGCTCGCTGATCTTGAGGTGCACTGCCGCTTCCTGTCTTGTCAGCATTCCCCGCTGTCGCAGTCGATCATATCGGGATCGCAGCTTATATTCGTGGATGAGATAGGCGACTTTAAGAGGTGTAAAGCGGGCGTTATGGCAGCCGCGACGTGCCGTTCCACCGGGGCGATGGCCTTGGTCGTTTAGAATATCGGCGATCTCGGGATAAATGTAATCATCGAGAAGCTTATCGACCAATTCAACGATACTGGGCTTTGTCTTGATCTGCTGGGCGGAGGATTTTGGGTTCATGGTGGTGAGCGTCTGGATTTTGCCGCCCTTGAAGCGAACGTGAAGCTTGGTGGTTCCTTCCGCCGGCAGCTTTAAGAGAGTGACATCCGCAATGATGTGGGCCAGCAATCGCTTGCGTTCGCGGCTTGGGGTATCCGGATCTTTCCAGAGCTTGTTGAAGTCCGCCGTCATTGCGACCAGCCGCTCGTGGACAGCTTTATCGAGGATGAATTGATCGTGTTCTCGGCCACGTGCGCGCTCTTCGCGGGCATTGGCCAGTATGCGAAGCTTCTCGTTCCATTCACCTTCGAGCGTGTCGGCGACGAGGCGGTTGTTAGGATCGACGAGCATGAAGCGGCGCTGGGCGAGATCGGCTTCCGTTTGGGCGCGTTCGATCGCGCGACAGCGCAGCCGGTCTGCTTCTTCATGACGGGCTTGGATCTCCTTGCGGACTTCGAGCGCCAGTTCGACGGCCGCCGGCGTCATTTGCTCAGCAATCAGCATGCCGATGGCTTCATCGACGGGAGGCCCGGCGATCGACTGACACATGGGCTCCCCACGATAGATACGGGCACGATTGCAGATGTACCAGGCTTCCTGCTGACCACGCCGGGCCGCATAGCGAACCCTAAGATGGCTGCCGCATTGCCCACATACGGCCCGGCCTTGCAGCAGCGCTGGGCCTTCCCTTGGGATTGACGCTCGTGCCGCTTCAAATCCACGGCCGTTCGCCTTGAGAATCTTCAGGTTCTCCTGATGTCGCTCCCAGCTGATATAGCCGGGATGAGCATCGGGAATGCAGGCCAACCAGTCATCATTGCCGCGCGGAAGCACAGTCTTCTTGCCGTCGATGGTGCGTCGAAACTGTCGTCGGCCATAGTCGCTTGCCGCCGTCCCTTTCCGTGTACGAGGATCGTGCCCGCCTGCCAGTCGATATCGTCAAGATTGAGGGTGGCAACTTCGCTGGCGCGCAAACCGAGCTTGGCGAGGATCATCAGAACCGCATAGTCCCGACGACCCATTGCCGTCGTCCGATCGCAGGCATCGAGAACCTTTTGCACCTTCTCCGGCGGCAGGAATGTTGGAAGGCCGGCAAGTCGCCAGCGGCGGATGGACGGCAAACAGTCGGCCAGCGCCGTCGAGATTAAGCCCTTCAGATGCAAATAGCGCAGGAAGGCACGCACAACCCCGCACATGGCTTTGCCACTGTCGGCGGAACCGTCGAGCGCATGTCGCTCGACATAACCGATAACGATCTCCGGGGTGAGCGCTGCAAACCCGTCTGCGCCGAAAGGACACACCTCCCGGAGAAATCGAAGCGACAGAAGCTTGTGGCTCCCCACTGTCGCGGCGGCGAGCCCTCTCTCAGTCGAGAGATATTGCCCGAATACATCGACGATCTTCTCGTGCTCACTGCGCTGAATCGGAAGCGCGGCTGGTATTAAGCCTTTCTCCCGTAACGCCAAAAGCAAGCGGCGGAGCGCCGATCGATCGCCCGAGTCGGGCTTCCAGTGTTTGAAACGATGCTCAAGAAAGCGGTCGACGTGAACCTCGCTCAAATCCTGCGGAGCATGTCCATTGCCAACATGCCAGTCCATCAGATCCCGAAACAGGCTCAGCGAGCGCCACGTGCATTGCCGACCCAAACCTTCGTTCGACATTTTGGCGGCGTAAACGCCCGCAAATTCCCGATGCGGACCATAGACCAGCTTCCGGTATAGGGCGCTGCGATTCAAATAGTCAGTTGCGTTCATGTGTCCTCTCCTTCGCGTCAATTGCGACGGAGAGACCCTAAGCTATGCCGACTAGGCGACCGCTATGGTGCCGGAAACGTTGGCAAAACGTTGATTAATCGGCATAGTTCGCCGGTCGGCATAAACCGCCAAGATGAACGACATCGATCCGCAGGCCTGGTTGGCGGATGTCCTCGCCCGCATGCCCGGCATTCCTGTCTCAAGGCTACCGGAACTCTTGCCCTGGAACTGGGCCGCCGCAGGCCACTTCCGGCAGGTCGCTGCCTGATGGCACGCCCGACGCACGTCTACACGATCGGATACGTCGCCTCGCTGATCGGCGAGAACCTCGAACTCATCCAGCAAGTCGCCAGCAATTCGGACAACATCGATTATGGCGAGATGACCAGATGATCCATGCCTATGACGGAAGCGAAGAGGGCATCACGACCTTCACCGAACGGGGCGTCGAGAGCTTGAAGGAATTCATCGCAGATATCCGCACCTGCGAGGGCGGTGTCCGGCAATTCCTCGTCGACGAGCAATGTGACCCGGAAAAGATCGAACGCATCATGGCAGATCAGCCGAAATCATAAGCGCTGCGGCCCTCGCCGGATGCATACAAACTATGAATGGTGGGGTCAGACACAAGCTGACGGACGCACTAACTATGAGCTAGCGCTTGAGCGTTGCGTGTCAATTTGGCCTGCTGCCGGTTTCATGGACACGAGGTTAAGGTGTTCCTCCTGAAACCGGAGAGCATGAATGCAAAGACGAATATTCAGCCGCGAGTACAAGCTTGAGGCGGTGAAGCTGGTCAGGGAGCGTGGGGTTGCCGTTGCGCAGGCTGCCCGTGATCTTGATGTCCACGAGAATGTGTTGCGCAAATGGGTTCGGGAATACGGCGACGATCCCAGCCAATCCTTTCCTGGAAAAGGGCAAATGAAGCCGGAGCAGCTTGAGATCGAGCGGCTCCGTCGTGAAGTCGCAAAGCTGAAGGCAGAGCGCGATATCCTAAAAAAGGCCGCAGCCTACTTTGCCAGGGACGCGATATGAAGTTCGCGTTCGTTGCAAAGCACCGCTCGATCTGGCCGGTGGCATGGCTCTGTGAAGCGCTGGGAGTTTCTCGTTCAGGTTTCCACGCCTGGTTCAATCGTTCTCCGAGCGAACATGCACGCCATGACGAGGTCCTGCTGGAAAGGATCAAGCAGAGTTTCCAGTCCAGCGACCGCACCTATGGTGCCCGACGGGTCTGGCACGATGTGCTGGAGGAAGGGTTATCCTGTGGCCTCCATCGTATTGAGCGGCTGATGCGCTTGAATGCGCTCAGGGCAAGACCGAGGCGGCGTGGCTTGCCAAAGGATGCCGGTGACCGTGCCGTCATCATGCCTAACGTGCTGGACCGCCAGTTCGTGGCAGACCGTCCGAACCAGAAATGGGTGGCTGACTTCACCTATATCTGGACCGCGGAAGGCTGGCTGTATGTCGCAGCCGTCATCGACCTGTTCTCACGCCGTGTCGTCGGCTGGTCGATGAATGCCAACATGACAGCCCAACTCGTCACAGATGCGCTGATCATGGCGATATGGCGTCGAGGAAAACCAGATGCTCTGCTGCATCACTCCGACCAGGGCAGCCAATATACCAGCGAGCAGTTCCAGCGCCTCATGGGAGATCACGGCATCACCTGCTCGATGAGCCGCTCTGGAAATGTCTGGGACAACGCTGCAATGGAGAGCTTCTTCTCCTCACTGAAAACGGAGAGAACGGCACGGAAGGTTTATCGCACGAGGAATGACGCCAGAGCCGATGTGTTCGATTACATCGAGCGCTTCTACAACCCGAAGCGTCGCCACTCGACACTGGGCTATCTCAGCCCCAATGACTTTGAAACAAAGGTGGGATTAGCTTAACCTCGTGTCCGATAAACCGGCAGCAGGCCAATTCTTTCCCAATGAGAGTACCTGGCACCCCTTGGCGGATTGAGGCAAGGTTGTTTTGAAAATTCGTCGACACCTTCTCGTAGGAGGTGTCGACGCCAGGTGCCAAGTTCAAACGAACCTCTGCGTCATTGCATTTTTCGGCTGCGACTTCTCGTTAGCAGGGAAAGCCCTTAACGAGATAGCGGCTTTGCTCGCGGCAGCATCTTGTTCGGGACTCATGAAATATTTGGCCCCAGAGTGGCGATAGAGTTTGATCTATTGATTTCTCGAAGAAGCCATTCCTGAAACTCCACTGCGAGCCCCATCGTGCGCTTCTGCTCGGGGCGAACGATCCAGTACGCATTCTCCGTTTGCATTGATTGGGGGACAAACGGGGCCAGCGCGCCGGAGGCAAGCTCATCTTCAACTAAATATGTAGGGAGGAGCGCAACTCCAAGACCCGCAATCGCGGCCGAAATGATCATCGAGAATTGATCAAACCTCGGCCCCTGATACGCGCGCGGAAGCGATATGGCGTGATGTGCGGACCAGTCAGACCAGAGTTTTGGTCTTGTCGTCAAATGCAACAATTGCGCACTGCAAAAAGGATCGTTCGCCGCCGCACGAGGTTCCTCTTGAAGGGCCGCCGGGCTTGCAACAGGCAAAACGGTCTCGTGACACAAGAACGTGGCGGTTGCACCTGCCCATGTGGGCTGCCCGAAATGAATTGCCAGATCGAAATTCTCCTCGGCGAAACCGAACGGGCTCGAGCGTGACTCAATAGATATCGCAACGTCACAATGATCGGCAATGAACCTTCCAAGCTTGGGAACAAGCCACTTGGCCCCAAAAGTCGGCAGCGTGGCAATCCGCAGCGAGGAACCCATGGTTCCGGCTGCTACCGCTCCAATCATCAGGCGCTCCGACTGTAGGAGCAATTGCCTGACTTCCGGCAGCAGCTTCTGCCCTGCGTCGGAAAGCACGACACGACGTTTGATGCGCTCGAATAGTCTCAGTCCGGTTTGCTGCTCGAGTTCAGCTATCTGCCTGCTGATGGCGCCTTGGGTGAGATTGAGTTCTTCGGCAGCCCTGGAAAAGTTTTCATGACGCGCAGCGCTTTCGAATGCCTGTAGATTAACAATATCTGGGATCAGGGCTCTACGCATATGCATTCCATTCTCTCATTAACTTAACAGAAACCCTCACAACACGTCTGCGAAAATCCGGGTTAGGGTGAGGATAGTGAATGATAAGCACTAAGCACAGGAATTTCCACCATGGACGAGAAGGTTTCCGCAAGCGACATCCGGGCCTCGTTTTCGAGTGCGATGTCCGCAATGTATCGAGAAGAAGTTCCGGCATATGGCACGCTTATAGAGTTGGTGGCTCGCGTGAACCAACAGGCGCTGGCCAGCGATCGGGAGCTGAAATCCCGTCTCGAAGCGACCGACAATTTGCAACGCATTTCCGAGGAGCGGCACGGGGCCATCCGACTCGGCACCGCAGCCGAGCTTGCGATGATGCGCCGCATCTTCGCAGTAATGGGAATGTATCCGGTTGGCTACTACGACCTGTCGATGGCGGCCGTTCCAGTTCACTCAACGGCTTTCCGGCCGGTTGGGGAAGAGGCGCTGAAGCGCAATCCCTTCCGCGTATTTACCTCGCTCCTGCGCCTCGACCTGATCGCGGACGAAGACCTGCGGCGAGAGGCGCAGGCCGTTCTTGCCGAGCGCCAGATCTTCACGCATGGTGCTGTTTCCCTGACGGAAAAGGCGGAGAGGGAAAGCGGGTTCGGAGAGGAAGATGCAGCCCGTTTCGTATCGGAAGTACTGGAGACCTTCCGCTGGCACGAAAAGGCCAATGTAGAGCTTTCCATGTACCATCGCCTGCACGACGCCCACCGATTGTTAGCGGATGTCGTTTCGTTCAAGGGGCCGCACATCAACCACCTGACGCCCCGCACCCTGGACATCGACAAGGTGCAAGCGCTTATGCCGGAATATGGCATTGCGCCCAAGGCTGTGATCGAAGGTCCGCCCACACGCAAATGCCCGATCCTTCTGCGCCAGACGTCGTTCAAGGCTCTGGAAGAGCAAGTTTCTTTCCAGGATGGCAAGGGGGGCTGGCAGGCTGCCACCCATACGGCCCGCTTCGGCGAGATCGAGCAGCGCGGCGTCGCATTGACTCCGAATGGCCGCGCCCTTTACGACAAGCTGCTGAACGACACTCGCAAGATCGTACGTCCGGCCGCCGATGGCTCCAATGCCGCAGCTTATGCGGCCGCACTTGCCGATACGTTCAAGGCTTTTCCGGATGATTGGGCGTCAATCCGCTCCAAGGGTCTCGGTTACTTCACTTATGCAGTGACCGAAAAGGCTGGGCGTGCGGCGTCGGCGTCGGTCGATCTCGATACGTTGATCGCCGAAGGCTTTATCCGCTTCGATCCCATCGTCTATGAAGACTTTCTGCCCGTCAGTGCGGCCGGAATCTTCCAGTCAAATCTGGGCGACGGTGCTCAGCAGGAATTCGAAGCGAGCCCGAACCAGGTGCGATTCGCAGCTGGCCTCGGAGCAAAAGTTTTGAACGAATTCGATCACTACGAAGGCATCGAAAAGGCGGCGATCGAAGCCTGCCTTAATGCGATTCAGAAGCGTTCTGCCGCCGAGTGACCGGCCGAACCAACCTTTTTCCGGAGTTTCCATAGATGAACAATGTTCCTGTAAATCTCTCCCTCAAGGCGGAAGCTGCGTCCATTCTGAACCGCCTCGATGTGGATAAAGCCGCTTACACCGACGGGAACCTTAGCTCCTTCTCTCCCGTCACAGGCGAGCTGACCGGTAGTCTGAAAACAGTGTCTGCAACTGAAGCAGTTCAGATCGTCGATCGCGCAGATGTTGCATTCCGCGCATGGCGTCTGGTGCCTGCGCCGAAGCGTGGGGAACTGGTACGACTGTTTGGTGAGGAACTGCGCGCTGCCAAGGCCGATCTGGGCCGTCTCGTGTCCATCGAGGCAGGCAAGATCCCCTCCGAAGGCCTGGGCGAAGTACAGGAAATGATCGATATCTGCGATTTCGCGGTAGGCCTGTCTCGTCAGTTGTATGGTCTGACCATCGCCACGGAGCGCCCCGGTCACCGGATGATGGAAACCTGGCATCCGCTCGGTGTCATAGGGATCATCTCCGCCTTCAACTTCCCCGCTGCCGTCTGGGCCTGGAACGCGGCTCTGGCGCTGGTTTGCGGCAACAGCGTCGTCTGGAAACCTTCCGAAAAAACACCCCTGACCGCGCTTGCCGCGCAGGCCATCCTCGAGCGCGCCCTGAAGCGCTTCGGCGATGCACCAGCTAATCTTGCGCAAGTGCTCATCGGCGATCGCACCGCAGGCGAAGTCTTGATCGATCACCCGAAAGTGCCGCTGGTCTCGGCAACTGGTTCTACCCGGATGGGCCGCGAGGTCGGTCCGCGTCTTGCCAAGCGTTTCGCCCGGGCCATTCTCGAACTGGGCGGCAACAATGGTGGTATCGTTTGTCCCTCCGCGGATCTCGACATGGCACTGCGTGCCATTGCCTTCGGCGCAATGGGCACGGCCGGCCAGCGCTGCACCACGCTGCGCCGCCTCTTCGTTCATGAAAGCGTCTATGACCAGCTCGTACCGCGCTTGAAGACGGCCTATTCCAGCGTTTCCGTCGGCAACCCGCTTGACGGAAGCGCCTTGGTCGGTCCGTTGATCGACAAACTGGCTTTTGAAGCGATGCAAAGAGCAATCGCCAAAGCCAAGGCCCATGGTGGTGCGGTACATGGCGGCGAGCGGTTCGACGCCGGTAGCGCGGACGCCTATTATGTGAAGCCGGCCCTGGTGGAAATGCCCGCGCATGAAGGTCCGGTGCTGGAAGAGACTTTTGCACCAATTCTTTATGTCCTAAAGTATAGCGACTTCGATACTGTTCTGGCCGACCACAATGCAGTAGGTGCCGGTCTCTCCTCGTCGATCTTCACGCTGGACATGCGCGAAGCCGAGCGTTTCCTGGCGGCGGATGGTTCAGATTGCGGCATCGCAAATGTGAATATCGGCACCTCCGGCGCTGAAATTGGCGGGGCATTCGGCGGTGAAAAAGAAACCGGCGGGGGCCGTGAGTCCGGTTCCGACGCGTGGAAGACCTATATGCGCCGCGCCACCAACACGATCAACTATTCGAAAGCCTCGCCGCTAGCGCAGGGTGTCTCCTTCATTATTGAATAGAGCTCTACGCCATGATGATCTCAGTAGACATTGGTGAGGCGGGCTTCCGACCCGCCGCGCGGATCGCCTCTGTCGGCGTTTCGAAAATCCTGCAAATTGGCGCCAAAGCCGCAGCGATGAAGCGAGAGGGCTTCCCCGTCATCATTCTCGGCGCGGGCGAGCCGAATTTCGACACACCGGACCATATCAAGCAGGCTGCGAAGGCGGCCATCGACGCAGGTGAGACCAAATATACCGCGCTTGATGGTTCGCCTGCTCTCAAGCAGGCGGCCTGCGCGAAGTTTAAGCGGGAAAACGGCATTGACTACACCATCGACGAAGTGACCGCCGGCGCCGGCGCCAAGCAGATCCTATTCAACGCCTTCATGGCGACCATAGATCCGGGCGACGAGGTTATCATACCCACGCCCTACTGGACCTCCTATTCCGATATTGTGGAAGTCTGCGGCGGTACATCTGTTCTGGTGCCGTGCCATGCGGCGGCCGGGTTTCGTCTTCAGGCCGAACAACTTGAGAAAGCGATTACGCCAAGGACCCGCTGGGTGCTGTTGAACTCGCCGTCCAATCCGTCCGGCGCGGCCTACAGTGCGGCGGATTACCAGCCCCTGATCGATGTACTACTACGTCATCCGCATATCTGGCTGATGGTGGACGATATGTATGAGCATATCGTCTATGACGGATTTGAGTTCGTTACACCGGTGGCACTCGAACCGCGGCTCAAAGAGCGAGCGCTCACGATAAATGGTGTGTCCAAAGCTTACGCGATGACCGGCTGGCGTATCGGCTATGCCGGTGGCCCCAAGGCGCTGATCAAGGCCATGGCGGTCATCCAAAGCCAAGCCACGTCCTGCCCGTGCTCGATCAGTCAGGCAGCTGCTATTGCCGCGCTCAACGGTCCACAAGAGTTCCTGAAGGACCGCCAGGCAAGTTTCAAGCGACGTCGCGATCTGGTGGTCGGTCGACTCAATGCCATTCCGGGTCTGGAATGCCGCACACCCGAGGGGGCTTTCTATACCTTTTCGAGCTGCGCCGGTACACTGAACAAGGTCGCCCCGAATGGAAAGACCATCGCCACTGATGCTGACTTTACTGATTACCTCCTGGAAGACGCACAGGTAGCTGTGGTGCCCGGTTCTGCTTTCGGTCTTTCCCCCTTCTTCCGCATTTCCTATGCGACATCGGAGGAGGAACTGGTCGAAGCGCTGAACCGCATCGAACGGGCTTGTGCGGCTCTGAAAGGATCAATTCTCCCGCCATGATCCCATGCCTCGATCGCCCAGCTTCCATCGCTGACGCTCCTGTCAGCTTCTCCGAGCGTCTGATCGAGGCGGGCTTTCGCGGCGATATTGAAACGCGGGCGGCCTCCCGCACGGTCTATGCTACGGATAACTCCATCTATCAGGTGGAGCCGCAGGCGATTGTCTTTCCCCGCGATGCGGAAGACATGCAAATCATCGCCCGCACCCTTTCGGAGCCAGCTTTCCTTACCATCGTCATCGCCCCGCGTGGTGGTGGCACAGGCACCAACGGCCAAGCACTGACCGATGGCGTAGTCGTCGATTGTTCACGGCACATGAACCGTATTCTCGAAATCGACCCGATGCGACGTACGGCTTGCGTTGAGGCGGGCGTCGTCAAGGACCAACTCAACAGGGCGCTGAAGCCGCATGGATTATTCTTCGCGCCGGAGCTTTCCACCTCGAACCGGGCGACGATCGGCGGTATGATTTCCACCGATGCCTGCGGGCAGGGCTCCTGCCTCTATGGCAAGACGTCGAACCATGTTCTGGGTCTGCGGGTCGTGCTGACGGACGGCTCGGATTTCTGGTCGCGCCCGCTCGAAAACGCGGAGCTTACGGAGATATGCGCGCGCGATGACCGCATCGGTGAAGTGCATCGGATCGTGGAGCGCATCACGTGGGAAACGCAGGAGCGGGTCGCCGAGGTCTTCCCAAATCTCAACCGGTACATGACCGGCTACGATCTGGCGCATGTGCGACGACAGGACGGGGTTTTTGATCTCAACGCCGTGCTGTGCGGGTCGGAGGGAACCCTCGCCCTGATTGCTGAGGCCGAACTCAATCTCATGCCGCTTCCTGCCGAGGTGGCCCTCATCAACGTCCGTTATAGCGATTTCAATGCTGCGCTGGAAGATGCCCGCAACCTGGTTTCCCTCGGCGTCGCCTCGATCGAAACGGTTGACGAGAAAGTTCTCGATCTTGCCAAGGGCGATATTGTGTGGAACGCGATCGGCCGTTTCTTTCCCTCCGACGGGGAGCGGGCGGCAAACGGCATCAACATCGTCGAAATCTTGGCTGGCGGCCCCGACGAACTTGAGCAAAAGATCGCGGAGGTCGCTACCACGCTCGAGGCGCGGCCCGGTGCAAACCGGTTGGGATTCACGGTGGCGCGCGGCCATGCCGATGCCGAGGCGATCTGGACCATGCGCAAACGCGCGGTGGGCCTGCTCGGCAATGTCGAAGGATCGATTCGGCCGGTGCCGTTCGTCGAGGACACCGCCGTGCCGCCTGAGCATTTGGCCGCCTATATCCGCGAGTTTCGCGATCTTCTCGATAGGGCAGGCGTGTCCTACGGCATGTTCGGCCATGTCGATGCTGGAGTGCTGCATGTCCGCCCGGCTCTTGATCTGGTTCGACCGGATCACACAGCCCTGGTTCGCCAAATTAGTGATGAGGTGGTGGCGCTCACCCGCAAATATGGCGGCGTGTTATGGGGCGAGCATGGCAAGGGCGTGCGTTCGGAATATGTGCCGGAATTCTTCGGAGACCTTTACCCTTGCCTGCAGGACATCAAGCGCGGCTTCGATCCGCAAAACCGGCTCAATCCAGGCAAGATCACCAGCATCAACGGAAGACCTTTGCTGAAGATCGATGAGGTGCCGCTCCGCGGCGGTTTCGACAGGATTATCGGGCACGAAATCCGCGCCGCGTTCGACAACGCCGCCTATTGCAATGGCAATGGTGCCTGTTTCGATTTTGATGAAACCAGTCCTATGTGCCCTTCCTACAAGGCGACACGGGATCGGCGTCAATCGCCCAAAGGACGAGCATCACTCATGCGCGAATGGCTGCGAATGCTGGCCGAGAAAAATATTGATCCACGGAGAGAAGCAGAGGGTTTGCGCAAGGCCGGCAGGCTGTGGCAACTGCCACGCCGTATCGTCAATTCATTTTCCCCGGTAAACGCGGGCGATTTCTCGCATGAGGTCAAGGCGGCGATGGACAGTTGCCTCGCCTGCAAAGCCTGCGCCGGGCAATGTCCTATTAAGGTGAGTGTCCCCTCTTTCCGGGCCAAGTTTTTGGAGATCTACCATGGCCGCTATCTGCGGCCCCTCAAGGACCCGCTCGTTGCATCCATCGAAACAATGCTGCCGATGATGGCGCGTGTGCGGCCGCTATATAACCTCGTCGCAGGCACTGTGCCTGGCAAGGCTCTGACGCGTCTGGCTGGGCTGACGGCACTTCCACATTTGCCCGCAGTTTCGCTGCGCAAGGAAGCCAGACGGCTGGGAGTGGCCATTGCGCATGCCGAGGACCTGACACGATTCTCCAATGCAAAACTGTCCCGGACAGTCGTCTTCGTGCCGGATGTCTTCACTTCCTATTTCGATCCGGATGTCGCACTGGCGGCGATCAGCCTTGCCCGCAAGCTGGGCTATGAGCCTTTGCTTGCCGCCCCGCACATCAACGGGAAAGCGCTGCATGTGCATGGCTATCTCGCCCGCTTTGAAAAGGCGGCAAGAGAAACGTCCGCCTACCTGAAAGGGCTTACTGACCTTGGCGTAACATTAGTTGGCATTGATCCTTCAATGACGCTTGCCTTCCGCAGCGAATATAGCGCGGTGCCCGGCAAGCCCCTGGGGGCCGATGTCGCCCTGCCGCAAGAGTGGCTTGCAAATGTTCTAGCAGAGCAACCTCCGGCCAAAGCCATCGAAGGTATACGTTACACGCTCATGCCTCATTGCACGGAAAGAACCAACGCGCCTGCTGCCATCGGGCAGTGGAAGGCGGTATTCGCGCAATTCGGTATTGAACTCGCAGTTGCCGAGACGGGGTGTTGCGGGATGGCGGGCACGTTTGGGCACGAGACGCGCAACAAAAGATTATCGGAAGCGCTCTATGAAATGAGTTGGAAGTCTCCGATCGCAGGCCGACAAAAAGAGGACGTTGTCATGGTCACTGGATATTCCTGCCGGTCGCAGGTCAAGATCCTTGAGGCTGTTGGCCTTGAGCATCCCCTTCAAGTCATAGAACGCCTTGTCAATTTCAAAGTATAGATACTGGCGTCGCAATCAGCGGCGAGGCGCATCTAGCTGGATGTATTTAGCGGCTTAGCCGGGTGGACATGATGATCGAGGAAAGCGTTCGCTCAACGCCATCGATCATTCCGATCCCGTCGACGAGTTGATCAAGTTCCGAAATCGACGGAGCTTCGAGAACCGCAATTAGATCGAATGTGCCGCTCACCGAATGCAGTGATTTCACACCATGGATTGCCTGCAGCGAAACGCAAACCTGTGATAAGACTTTTGGCGCGAGCGTGATCATGACATGCGCTTTCGCAAGACCTGATTGATATTCATCGGACAGTCTCACGTTATATCCGGCAATGACCCCTTCACGCTCCAGGCGATCAAGTCTGGACTGAACGGTCGTTCTCGACAAACCGAGCTTTTTGGCAAGGCTTGCCACGGGCGCGCGCGCATTTTCGCCAAGCAAGTCGAGCAGTTCACGGTCTTTTTCCGTTACATTCATCGGAACCTCTGCATTCAGACTATCCAATACGGCGAAGTGCTTAAAACAAGCCGACAAAAATAGCAATGTGACCCTATGATATGGCGTCTGATCTAGGCAAACTATCAACATTCAAATCCTGAAGTGAAGGGGACTGTAATGAAGGATGTAGTGGTCATTGGCGCAGGTAAGATCGGTGGCGCCATCGCATTGATGCTGGCAGAAACAGGCGATTACAATGTCGTCGTAACCGATCGGGATCAGGCGCAGATCAACAAGCTCGACAAGCATCCCGCGATTTCCGGAAAAGTCGTTGATATCACCGACATCGGGGCACTTGTAGTGATGCTTCGCGGGAAGTTCGCCGTTCTGTCCGCGGCGCCTTTCAACCTGACCGGCAAAGTCGCCGAGGCTGCACTGGAAGCCTCGGTGCATTACCTTGACCTGACGGAAGATGTCGCAACGACCAAGAAGGTCGAGGAGCTCTCCGAAGGTGCAGATGTTGCTTTCATTCCCCAGTGTGGCCTCGCGCCCGGCTTTATTTCGATTGTTGCCAACGACCTTGCCAAGCGCTTTGACACGCTGGATAGCGTGCGCATGCGCGTTGGAGCCTTGCCGCAATATCCGTCGAACGCTCTGAACTACAATCTGACCTGGAGCACGGATGGTCTAATCAACGAATACATCGAGCCATGTGAGGCGATTGTTGAGGGCAAGTTCATTACAGTGCCGGCCATGGAAGAGCGCGAAGAATTCTCGCTGGATGGTGTTACCTACGAGGCATTTAACACATCTGGTGGTCTCGGCACGCTGGCCAAGACGCTGGAGGGCCGCGTTCGGACGATGAACTACCGCACGATCCGCTACCCAGGCCATCAGGCAATAATCAAGGCGCTGCTGAACGACTTCAATCTCAAGAACCGCCGGGACGTGCTCAAGGACCTGTTCGAAAACGCTCTGCCGGCCACGATGCAGGACGTGGTCGTGATCTTCGTCACCGTGTGTGGCTGGAAAGAGGGTCGCTACATGCAGGAAACCTACGCCAACAAGGTTTATTCGAGTGTCGTCGCGGGCAAAACGATGAGCGCGATTCAAATTACGACTGCCGCCGGCATCACGACGGTTCTCGACCTCCTCGCCGATGGAAAACTGCCTCAGAAGGGCTTCGTTCGGCAGGAGGAAGTCGCGCTCGCAGATTTCCTGAACAATCGCTTTGGCCAGGTTTACGATCCTGAGGCCATGCGTCTGAAGAAGGCGGTCTAGTCCTTGTCATGACTTCAGGCGCCCGACGTTGATGGTGTCGGGCGTGTCGCTCTGAACGCGGGCTGCGGCTCACCCCTCGCAGGGTGGGGTTGGCAACCCGCCAGTCGTTCACAACAACAGAAGACCCAAACGAGCATTGTCCGATGAATTCCGCCAGCTTCCTTGAAAGTGTCGACCAGAACTTCCGTCATGCCATGTCCTTCCTCAATCTGGGGGAGGGACTGGCTGAACGGATCATCCAATGCAACTCGACCTACACGGTTCGCTTCGGCGTGCGCCTGCGTGGTCAAATGTACAGCTTCATCGGCTGGCGATCGGTCCACAATGGTAAGCGGCAAGCCGAGGCCGTTCAGCCTGTGTAGTTCCACGGCATGAGTGCATCGAGATCGCTGCTGGGCCAGCCGTTGGCTATGCGCTCGAGGGTCTGGGTGAGCCAGGCCTGTGGATCGACGTTGTTCATCTTCGCCGTTTATGCCGACCGTCGAACTATGCCGATTAATCAACTTTTTGCCAACGTTTCCGGCATCATAGCGGGCAGCTAGTCGGCATAGTTTAGGGTCTCTCCGTCGCAGTTGACGCGAAGGAGAGGACACATGAACGCAACTGACTATTTGAATCGCAGCGCCCTATACCGGAAGCTGGTCTATGGTCCGTATCGGGAGTTTGCGGGCGTTTACGCCGCCAAAATGTCGAACGAAGGTTTGGGTCGGCATTGCACGTGGCGCTCGCTGAGCCTGTTTCGGGATCTGATGGACTGGCATGTTGGCAATGGACATGCTCCGCAGGATTTAAGCGAGGTTCACGTCGACCGCTTTCTTGAGCATCGTTTCAAGCACTGGAAGCCCGACTCGGGCGATCGATCGGCACTCCGCCGCTTGCTTTTGGCGTTACGGGAGAAAGGCTTAATACCAGCCGCACTTCCGATTCTGCGCAGTGAGCACGAGAAGATCGTCGATGTATTCGGGCAATATCTCTCGACTGAGAGAGGGCTCGCCGCCGCGACTATGGGGAGCCACAAGCTTCTGTCGCTTCGATTTCTCCGGGAGGTGTGCCCTTTAGGCGTAGACGGGTTTGCAGCGCTCACCCCGCAGACCGTGATCGGTTATGTCGAGCGACATGCGCTCGATGGTTCCGCCGACAGTGGCAAAGCCATGTGCGGGGTTGTGCGTGCCTTCCTGCGCTATTTGCATCTGAAGGGTTTCATCTCGATGCCGCTCGCTGGCTGTGTGCCGTCCATCCGCCGCTGGCGACTTGCCGGCCTTCCAACATTTCTCCCGCCCGAGAAAGTCCAGAAGGTTCTCGATGCCTGTGATCGGACGACGGCAATGGGTCGTCGGGACTACGCGGTTCTGATGATCCTCGCCAAGCTCGGTTTGCGCGCCAGCGAAGTTTCCAACCTCAATCTTGACGATATCGACTGGCAGTCGGGCACGATCCTCGTACACGGAAAGGGACGACGCCAAGCGACTATGCCGCTGCGTCACGGGTAGTGTGCGGAAGGTTCTGCAAATTCACTGAGAGGGGCGGTCATGGCAGGCTGGTGATGTTCAACGTCACCTGATTCCCTGGAAGGAACGCCACCATGACCAAGACAGAAGATAAGACTGCTGTTGCTACCGTCAAAGACATTCTGCTTTCGAACCCCGATGGGCTGCACGAGGTGCTGCGCGCGGTGATGCAGGAGGTCCTTGAAGCCGAGATGGACGAGGCTTTGGGAGCCGCGAAAGGCGAACGCACGCCCGAGCGGCTCGGCTACCGCTCCGGCCATTACGGCCGCACGCTGATAACGCGGGTGGGCAAGTTGGAACTCAGGGTGCCGCAGGACCGCTCGGGACACTTCTCCACCGAGCTGTTCGAACGCTACCAGCGCTCGGAGCGGGCGCTGGTCGCCACGCTGGCCGAGATGTATGTGCAGGGGGTGTCGACGCGCAAGGTCAAGGCGATCACCGAAGAACTGTGCGGGCATGCGTTCTCGGCCTCATCGATCTCGGCGATCAACAAGCGGCTCGATGAAAGCCTAAAGGCCTTTGCCTGCCGCCCGCTTCAAGAGCCCTTTCCCTATCTCATCCTCGATGCCCGTTATGAGAAGGTCAGAGAGGGCGGCGTCGTCAGGAGCCAGGCGGTGCTGATCGCCGTCGGCATCGACTGGGACGGCCGGCGGCAAATCCTGTCCGTCGAGATGGCCGGCCGCGAGAGCCGCTCGGCCTGGAAGGACTTCCTGTTGGGATTGAAAGCCCGCGGCCTCAAGGGTGTCGAGTTCGTCGTCTCCGACGATCATGCCGGCCTCGTCGCGGCGATCGGCGAAGTCATTCCGGAAGCCGCCTGGCAGCGCTGCTATGTGCACTTCCTGCGCAATGCGCTCGACCATCTGCCACGCAAGCACGGCGACGATTGCCTGCAGGAACTGCGATGGATCTACGACCGGCGCGATCTCGCCGAGGCGAAAACCGATCTTTCCGCCTGGCTTGGCAAATGGTCGGGAAAATATCCACGGCTGACCGGCTGGGTCGAGGAAGCCATCGAGCAGACGCTCACTTTCTTCCGGCTACCGCGCACTCACCACAAGCATCTCAAGAGCACCAACATGCTCGAGCGCCTCAACGAGGAAATCCGTCGTAGAACCTACGTCGTGCGCATCTTTCCCAACACCGAAAGCTGCCTGCGCCTGGTCAGGGCCCTTGCCGTCGAAACCCACGAAAACTGGATGGAGGCCAATCGATACATCAACATGGACGATCTCAGAGAGCATAAGAAACTCGCTCTCCGCAATGCCGCATGACCAGTCTCATGACCGCCCTTTTTGCTGAACTTGACGCACATAACCGCGTCACGACGTCGGAACAGCACTCGTCGCTTATATCCGACATGGGCGTCCAGCCTCGGCATGTCGACGACTTTTCCTACGAACACTCGCCCCGCACGTGGGTTTTACATCTGGCAGCGCCATCACGTGGATCGCTAAGCAAGCACTCGAACAGGCCGACATTGAAGGCTATGCGCATCACGGCGCCCATCTTTTCCGCCACAGCCTTGCGACTGACCTTTTGCGATCGGGCGCCAGCTTTGCTGAGATCGGCCAACTGCTCCGCCATCGAAGCATCGACAGTACAAGAATCTATGCCAAGCTCGATATTGATAAGCTGCGTGAACTGAGCCTACCCTGGCCGGGAGGTGTCCAATGAGCCGGCTTGGCACCGCGTTTGAGCGCTACATCGGCATGCGCCAAGGGCTGGGATACAAATATGACGGTCCGGCAAAACGATTGTCGGAGTTCGTCGCTTTCATGGAATCCCGCGGCGCCGAGACCATCACGAATGATCTGGCAATGGAGTGGGTCACCTCGATGGGCCGGCAGCCAAGCTGGTCCATCCGCCTGTCTGATGTGCGCTGCTTTGCACAGCACCTCAGTTATTTCGATCCTTTGACAGAAGTGCTACCAAGCGACGCTGTAGCACCGGCACGGCGGACAAAGCCCTACATCTATAGCGAGATCGAGATTCAGACACTTTTGGCGGCGGCACTGTCGTTGCCGCCGGCCAACGCTCTGCGGCGCTGGACATATCACTGCCTGTTCGGGCTGATAGCAGTGGCCGGACTGCGCCATTCCGAAGCGCTCAGCCTGCTCCGGGCCGATGTCGATCTCGACCAGGGCGTCCTCACCATCCGAGAGACAAAGTTTGGCAAGTCACGGCTGGTCCCGCTGCATGCCACGACAATTGCTGTCCTTTCGGGCTACGCCGCCCGACGCGATGCACACCTTGGTACGCCGCGCAGTCCCTATTTCTTCGTCGCCGAACAAGGCGGCAGATTGCTGCATCAATACGTGCATCGCGTGTTCTGGCGACTATCCCGGCAAATCGGATTACGACAGGAGGGGAATCGAGATGGCCCACGGATTCATGATCTTCGTCACCGTTTCGCCGTCCAGACCCTGATCAACTGGCATCGCGCCGGCGAAGATGTGGAACGCGAGCTGCCCGTTCTCTCAACCTTCCTCGGCCATGCCAATGTTCGCGACACCTATTGGTATCTGTCGGCCACGCCGGAACTGATGAACCATGCCGTACGGCGATTGGATAAGCGTTGGGAGGTCCGGTCATGAGACACACGAACGACCTGCCCGTGCTAATCGAGCGGTGGTTTACGGATCGGCTTATGAAGCATCGAGGTGTAAGTTCCAATACCATCGCCTCCTATCGCGACACCTTCAGGCTCCTGTTTGCTTTCGCACAGACGCGCATTGGGAGATCCCCATCCCAGTTGACGCTGCGGGATTTGGACGCTCCTTTCATCGGCGCATTCCTGGAGGATCTTGAGACGCAGAGATCCGCCTCGGTGCGGACCCGGAATCTCCGCCTCACAGCCATCCGCTCTTTCTTCCGATATGCGGCGTTTGAGGAGCCGGCACACAGCGCCCACATTCAGCGTGTGCTCGCGATCCCCAGCAAGCGATGCGACAAGCGGCAGCTTCAGTTCCTAACCAGGCCCGAGATTGAAGCGATCCTGGACTGTACGGATCGAAACACGTGGCTGGGACGCCGCGATTACACTCTGCTATTGCTGGCCGCGCAAACGGGGCTGCGGGTCTCGGAGATCATCGACCTCGACCGAGACTCGGTAGTGCTCGGCCGCGGTGCGCATGTGCAATGCGTCGGCAAGGGCCGCAAAGAGCGAAGTACGCCGCTCACGAAGGTTGCACAGCAAGCCCTCCAGCGGTGGCTCAGGGAGCCAGGGAAGCGGGGCGCAACGGCTCTCTTTCCGAATATGCACGGTGGCAGGCTCAGCGCGGACGGCGTGCAGGCGCTGCTGAACAAATATGTCGCCAAAGCACGTGAGCACTGCATCTCCCTTCGCTCAAAGCGGGTCTCGCCCCATGTCTTGCGGCACTCTGCTGCCATGGAGTTGCTGCAGGCGGGCGTCGACTGCTCCGTAATTGCCCTGTGGTTGGGCCACGAAGCGATGGAAACGACGTTGACCTATCTTCATGCACATCTCGAACTGAAGGAATCTGCACTCGCAAAGCTGAAGCCGTACGAACGCGCCAAGGCCGAGCGATTTCGACCAAGCGACCGGCTTCTGGAATTCCTGAACGCCCTCTGAGCATGAGAACTATGCCGAGTGCCAAACAACAGCGACCGCCGAACGGGCCGGGAACGCACGGTTTGCTGCAAACAATAGAAGAGACACTCGGCATAGTTCGACGGTCGGCATAAACCTGCTTATGCCGCGCGCGGCATAAGGCGGTCTGAAGGAGCGTGGCGATTGTCGCCCAGGTCCTTCCGCCGCCGTCGCTGCCAGCGAAGAGACTGTTCTTTCTCGTAATTGTCTGGGGCCTGATGGCGCGCTCAACGATGTTGGAGTCGAGCTCGATGCGGCCGTCGGTGAGGAAGTGTTCGAAGATGGAGCGACGCGAGGTGGCATAGCGGATCGCCTCGGCGAGCTTCGACTTGCCGGAGATCCGCGGCAGAGTCTTCTGCCAAAGGTCAAAGAGCTCATTGACGACGGCAGCCGATGTCTGCTGACGGGCTACGACACGCGCGTCAGGGCTTTGGCCGCGGGCCGTTTCTTCGACCTGCCAGAGCTTTGCTGCGTATTTCGGAAGAACGGGACAGTCGTTTCACTAAATCGCGGACAGTGGTTTCACTAATTCCGGGACAGCATGGTGTGGTCGATTTTCGCCTGCCTGGTTGAAGTCATGAGCGATTGATTTCGCCGTTTTCAGCGCCGGTCAAGTGGGATGGTGTTTTTTGCCGTCGCATGCTGTCGCCTTCAAGGGCAATGCGGTGCGCATTGTGGATGATCCGATCGAGGATTGCGTCTGCGATGGTCGGTTCTCCGATCATGTCATGCCACTGGGCGACAGGAAGCTGCGCGGTGATGAGCGTTGATTTCCGGCGATAGCGTTCCTCGAAGATTTCCAGCAGGTCGAGGCGTTGTTGATCTGTGAGCGTGTGCGTTCCCCAGTCGTCGAGGATCAGCAACTGGACGCGGGCGAGTTTGTCGACCAGGCGTGGAAAGCGGCCGTCAAGCCTGGCAAGGCCCAGATCTTCGAACAGACGCGGCATACGCAGGTAGAGGATGGAATGATCGAGCCGGGCAGCCTGACGGCCGAAGGCGCAGGCGAGCCAGGTTTTTCCCGTGCCGGTCTGGCCGGTGATGATCATATTCTCATGTGCCTTCAACCACGCCCCTTGCGCAAGCGACAGAGTGTTGCGGCGGTCGAGACCACGATGAGCGGCAAAGTCGATGTTCTCGATGCAGGCGTCGGGAAAGCGGAGCTTTGAAGCTGCAAGCCGGTTGGTCAGGCGCTTGTCGGATCGCAGAGCCGTTTCCCGATCGAGCATCAGGCCGAGCCACTCGTCGCGGCTGAGATCGCTGCTGTTGTTCTGAGCGGCAAGTTCGCGATAGGCCGTTGCCATTCCGGCAAGGCCAAGGGCCTGCATCTGATCGAGGGTTGGATGTGTCAGCATGGGTCTTTCCTTTCCTTCACTGGTAATAGGAGCCGCCGCGGATGTTGGTGTGCGGCGGGGTGGGTTTTGCCGGGTCTGTCTGGGGTTTGGTTCGATCGAGACCGGATTTGAGAATGGCGGCGACAGAGGAATAGGTGATGGAGTTGATGACCAGCGCCCGCTCGCACGCCGCTTCCAGGCGATCCGTCTCGTAACGGCGGGCAAGGGACAGAATGCCGAAGGCCGAGCGATATCCTTGTTCGGGATGAGGACGATCGCGCATCATCCGCTCGACCAGAATGGCGGTGTTCACCCCGATCCTTGCCGCCTGGTTCAAAAGCGATGCCGGCGTCGTGTTGGCATAACGCTGGTGGGATTTGGGCATATGCTCGTTGACCGTCACATGCCCGGATCGCTGAGAACGCCTGATATGGCTGGCAATCCGCTTGTGATCGAGAAATACCTCGACCACCCGGTGGGTCAGACGCACATCAACCTGTCGGCCGATCAAGCGGTGCGGCACAGAGTAGAAGGTCTTGTCGACCTCGACATGGTAATCGGGATGGACCTTCGCCGATTTCCATTCCGCATAGTCGAACGGCGTTGCTGGCAGCGGCGCAAGCGCCTTTCTCTCTACCTCCTCGAACAGGTCTCGGCGCGACTTTCCGATGTGGCGCATCGGGCGGTTGTTCAAGTCGTCAAGCAGAACCGAGATCGCGGCATTCAGATCAGCCAGACTGAAGAAGCGTCGGTTTCTGAGGCGAGCCAATATCCAGCGCTCGACGATCAGCACTGCACCTTCGACCTTGGCTTTGTCACGCGGCTTGCGGCTTCTGGTCGGCAGGATGGTCGTATCGTAATGTTCGGCCATAGCAGCGAAGGTGGCGTTGAGCGTCGGCTCGAACCACAGCGCCTTGGCGACGCCTGCCTTCAGGTTGTCGCACACGATCGCCTTCGTGACGCCGCCGAAGAAGCTCAGCGCGCGTTCCTGGCCCTCGATCCAGTCCGGCAGTTTCTGGCTGAAGCTGGCACAGGCGAATGTCAACGACGAGGCGGGAAGCATCGCCACAAAGATTTGTGCCGAATGGATGACGCCGGTCGAAGGGTCGATGATGGGGATGGTGTGGCCGGCATAATCCGTCTGCATCACCGCGCCCGCCTCATGACGGTTGCGGAACGTCGCGTGAGCGCGGCGTTCGAAGACGGCAAAACGGTCGCAAAACCATGTGTAGCCGTAGCCGTCGGGATGGCTCGCCCTGTATTCCTGCCAGAGCAGCGTCAGCGTTACACCCTTGCGCTTCAGCTCGGCGGAAACGGACCGCCAATCCGGCTCGACCAAGTCCTGTGGCGGCCGGCCAACGCGCCGGAAAAGATGTCGCTCCAGCGCGGCATCATCGTCCAGGCCCGCAGGCAACGGCCAGACCGAAAGTCCGGTCTCCCTCGCTCGCAACAGATACGTCGCCACAGAGGTTTTGCTGATCTTCAGGCGTTCCGAAACGGCGCGAACCGAAAGGCCCTGCTCGTGCGTCAGTCGCAGTATCGATCGAATGTCTTTCACTGTCGTTCGTCTCGCTTGCTTCCGTCTTGGCATGGCCCCTCTCAACCGATGATGAGGAGGCAATCTGCCAGAACGGCGCTTGCGAAAATCGACCTTAAATCCACGTCCGAGACTGTCCCGGAATTAGCGGAATCGCTGTCCCGTATTTACTGAAATCGCTGTCCGCGAATTACCGGAATCGCTGTCCCGAAATTAGTGAAACACGCAGCTTTGCCATCAACTCCACCGTCTCGGTGGCGATCTTGGAGCTGTCCGAAGTGTGGAGCTCGTAGAACTTGCGTCTGCTATGGGACCAGCAGCCGGCCAATATCACTCCGTCATTGCCGCCGTCAGATCGGGCAAGCTTGTTGTAGGCGCCATACCCGTCGACCTGAAGGATGCCACGATAGCCATTCAGATGCCGGGCGACACGATCGCCAGCGCGGCTATCTTCGAAGCGATAGGCGACCATCGGCGGGCCACTGCCGCCAAAGGGTCTGTCATCCCTGGCATAGGCCCACAGCCAGGCCGTCTTTGCCGATCCGGATCCCGGCGCGAGCGTTGGCAACGTCGTCTCATCAGCGAAGATACGCTCGGCCTTCTTGACCTCGGCGAGGATGTAATCGGCCAGAATGTCGAGCTCGAAGCCGAGCTTGCCCATCCATTGCGCCATCAGCTTGCGATCGAGATCGACCTTGTCGCGGGCATAGATTGCCTCCTGCCGATAGAGCGGAAGGCCATCGGCATACTTCGAGACCGCGATCTGAGCGAGAAGCGCTTCCGTTGGAATGCCACCCTCGATGATGTGCGCGGGTGCGGATGCCTGGATGACGCCGTCTTCGTTTTTGAAGGCATACTTTGGCCGCCGGGTGACGATGACACGGAACTTCGCTGGCGCGACGTCCAATCGCTCAGAGACGTCTTCTCCGATCAGCACCTTCTGCTTGCCGGCGTGTTCGGGCAGTTCAGCCGGCTCGATCACCACTTCGACCCGCTCCAGGTGAGGTGCGAAGCCCTTACGCGGCCGGGGCGGACGTTTGCCATCGGGATGGGCGGCACCCTTGTTCACCTGGGCTCGGATTGCAGCGATGCCGGTCTCGATCTCCTCGAAGACAAAAGCCTGCTGCTCATCATCGATGCTTGGAGAGCCGAGCTTTTCCGATCGCCGGCCGAAGCGGGCCCGATCGAAGGCTTTCAGGATCTGGGTCAGTCGCTCGATGCGTTCATCGGCATCAGCGTTTCTGGCCTTCAAATCTGCGACCTCGCTCTCGAGAGCATCGGTGCGCGCTACCTTCTCGGCCATGGCAAGGACCATGGCTTTCAGGGTCTCTACATCATCTGGGAGCTGTAGATCGGGCGGCGTCATGAGGCCTACCAGAGCATATTTTGCTCCGGTTTTCCTGCCCTTTCAGGCGGTTGATTCACTTCGCCGCAGGCATTTACCCAACAATCTCCGGCGGCTTCACCGCCACAGAGCGGACCCGTTTCCAGTCCATGCCGTCAACGAGCGCCATAAGCTGAGCATGATTGAGCTGCACCCGGTTGTGGCCGATCCGCGGCCAGCAGAACTGCGCCTTCTCTAGCCGCTTGTACCTCACACAGGAATGCAGCCTCTACCAACGCAGATACGCAGTTAGTACGGGTCACGCATCCGTTTCATCCTCTATTCCCACGGCAGTTGCCGTGTGTCGGCAAGCGCTACAATCGGCATGGTGAACGCCTTTTGCTGCAGACCGAGGATGCCACCGTTTGGTCGGTTCCCCCGCAATGGACTGATCTTGTGAGCCCGGATCCTGAAGTTGCCATGAGCAATGGACGATCGCTCTTGCGTGTCGCCGACTTAATGGAATTGACCGCCCTGGTGGAGCGCCTTTCAAGCAAGTCGGGCACGCGACGACGCGCCAGGATGTAAAGATAAATATGCCGCTTCTGTAAAACAGATTATGCCGCAGAGGGTGATATTCATGAGGATTTACGCTTGTATATATGACGGAATGCCGGTGATAAGCCATAGAGATTGCCTTGACGAGGCGGTAAATTGCGTCATAATTAAACTTACGATAATGTCGCTTCACGCCCTCGGAGCCATTGATGTCTGCGAAGTACGACAGCAAGCGCACAAAGACGGATGTCCTCATCGAAGAGGGCACGTTCAACCCAACCCCGAGAAGGTGCGCGATCCAAAGTTTCGGGGCAGCGAGTTCTTCGATCCACACGACGCCGTGCAGGTCAAATACGAGATGCTGCGTCGCGTCTCCATCGACAAACTGTCGGTGACGGAGGCCTCCGACGAGTACGGCGTTTCCAGGCCGACCTACTACCAGGCCAAGGTGAACTTCAATATGGCCGGCATTGCCGGACTGGTGCCGACGAAGCCGGGGCCCCGCGGTCCCCACAAGATCGACGACAAGGTCGTGGCATTTCTGCAGGCGCATCTCGCCCCAGGCGAACCCGTCCGCGCCCGGGAACTTGCCAAGCTGCTCCGCCAGGAACTCGATATCGAGCTTCATCCCAGATCGATCGAGCGGGTTCTAAAAAAAAGCGGCAGGTAGACATTGCCGCGACGGCGGCATGCCCGATCCAGCCGTCAACCATCGCGTCCCAGTACGAGGTATTGCGCAAGGCTGCTCTCGGCGCAGCGTTGCCGCTCATGGCCCGTAGCGGCCTGCTGCTCTTTTTGCGCCGGGGCATGTGGGGATGGGCTCAGGCGTTAGCCTCAACAGCAATCACCCCGCGAGAGCAGAATTACCCGTCGTCAATTGCTTGGCCGCTGCACCGCGGACACAGCACCGTCGTTCACGTCCTTGCGACAATCGCCATGAGCATCAACGATCGGAGATCACGATGAATGTACATCTCAAAGTCCAGCCTCATCACCTCGAACGCGGCGCCTATCTGTACATCCGCCAGTCTTCCATGCGGCAAGTCGTTGAGAACGTCGAGAGCGCCAGGCGGCAATATGCGCTTCGGGGGCGTGCTGTCGCCCTCGGATGGCGCGACGAGCAGATTATCGTCATCGACAACGATCAAGGAGAGTCCGGTGCATCGGCCGCCTGGCGTGAAGGGTTCCAGCGCCTGGTCAGCGACGTCGGCATGGGGCATGCCGGGATCGTCATGGGCCTGGAGGTCTCTCGTCTCGCGCGTAACAATGCCGACTGGCAGCGATTGCTAGAGATTTGCGCCCTTGCCGATACACTGATCCTGGACGAAGACGGCGTCTATGATCCGGCAAGTTTCAACGACCGGCTCCTGCTCGGCCTTAAGGGAACGATGAGTGAGGCCGAACTGCATGTGATCAAGGCCCGGCTACGCGGCGGCATTCTCAATAAGGTGCGGCGCGGCGAGTTTCGTTGCCTGCTGCCGACCGGGCTGGTCTATGACCATTTCGGTCATGTGACGCTTGATCCAGACATGCAAGTCAGAGAAACGATCATTCATTTCTTTGAGATGTTCTCTCGCCTCGAGTCCGCCTCCCAGACCGTCAAGGTCTTTCGCAATGAAGGCCTATTGTTTCCGTCGCGCCTACACAACGGCGACACGCTGTTTCGGCCGCTGACCGCGTCGACGGCGATGCGTGTCCTGAACAATCCGCGCTACGCTGGCGCCTATACCTATGGCCGACGACAGTTTCGACGTACCATCGACGGCAAGAAGACTTTGCGTGCGCGCGACATTGATGACTGGCCGGCCTGCATGCCCGATGCCCACCCCGGTTATATCAGTTGGGAGCGACACCAGGAGAACCTGAAGATTCTCAAGGCGAACGGCCGTGGATTTGAAGCGGCACGAGCGTCAATCCCAAGGGAGGGCCCGGCGCTACTGCAAGGCCGGGCAGTGTGTGGGCAATGCGGCAACCATCTTAGGGTTCGCTATGCGGCCCGGCGTGGCCGGCAGGAAGCCTGGTACATTTGTAATCGTGACCATATCTATCGTGGGGAGCCCATGTGTCAGTCGATTGCCGGGCCACCCGTCGATGAAGCCATCGGCATGCTGATTGCCGAGCAGATGACGCCAGCGGCCGTCGAACTGGCACTCGACGTCCGCAAGGAGATCCAAGCTCGCCATGAAGAAGCAGACCGGCTGCGCTGTCGCGCGATCGAACGCGCCCAAACGGAAGCCGATCTCGCCCAGCGCCGCTTCATGCTGGTCGATCCCAATAACCGCCTCGTCGCCGACACGCTCGAAGGTGAATGGAACGAGAAGCTACGCATACTGGCCAATGCTCGCGAAGAACGCGAACGTGGCCGAGAGCACGATCAATTCATTCTCGATAAAGCTGTCCACGAGCGGTTGGTCGCGATGACGGCCGACTTCAACGAACTCTGGAAAGATCCAGATACCCCAAGTCGCGAACGCAAGCGACTGCTGGCCCACATCATCGAGGACGTCACGCTCTTAAAGCTGCCGGCGGAAGGAACCACCAAGCTTCACGTTCGCTTCAAGGGTGGCAAAATCCAGACGCTCACCACCATGAACCCACAGTCCTCCGCTCAGCAGATCAAGACAAAGCCCAATATCGTTGAACTGATCGATAAGCTTCTCGATGATTACATTTATCCAGAGATCGCCGAGATCCTGAACGAGCAGGGTCATCGCCCAGGTGGAACAGCACGTCGCGGCTGCCATGATGCCCGCTTTACACCTCTCAAAGTCGCCTATCTCATCCACGAATATAAGCTGCAATCACGATATGATCGGCTGCGGCAGCGAGGAATGCTGACGAGACAGGAAGCGGCAGTGCACCTCAACATCAGTGAGCAAACCGTCGCAAGATGGGCCAAGTATGGCCTCATTGCCAGACATGCCTACAACGGGCACTACAGCCTGTACGAAATCCCCGATGGAGACTTGCCGCAAAAGCAATGCAGCCGTTGGAACCAACTCCAAGATCGGACTGCTGCGCGCCAACAAACGCAAACTGAGCCAAGAACATCAACTGGCGAGGAAAGAGGTGTAGTATGAACGCTGATCGTTGGAATAGAGGCAGACCCCTGACCCATCCCACCAGACTATCTTGACCCGGTCTGCGCGCTTCGCCCGGAAGACATAAAGCGAGCCGTTGAACGGATCACTGCCGGCATCGCGCACCAGCGACAGCAAACTGTCCGGCCCTTTGCGGAAGTCGATGGGATGGCTGGCGAGGAAGACCTTCACACCCGCGGGGATCATGCTGAGCGAACCGCCCGGATCACGCGCTGCAGATGCGCCTCGTCGACATGCCGGCCCACCCGCACGACGATATTGCCAATCATGATCTCCACGATGGGGTCGGGGTCGGATACAACGCTCTGCGGATCCACTGTCGCTGCGGCTTGCCCAGGCTCATCACTTCCCAGGAATTCTCTGCGCCAGCGATAGAGCTGAGACGGAAGTATCCCGATTTGCCGCGCAATTGCCGAGACGTTCACACCCTGCTGACAGGCTTGCTCGACCGCTGTGGCCTTGAACTCGTCAGACCAGAACCGCCGCAACTGTCGCGGCGAGCCGTCAAGACGATCGGGCACCGCCTCGATCATCCGCATCAATCCAAGGCTAGCCGCAGGCCTAGACATAGATCCTCACATTCAGAGAAGTCGTATGTCCGAAATACCCTGCCCAGCATCAGCAGCGCCAGATGGGGTCTCCTTGCCGCTTACCCACAATGAGCACTGCGAACCGGTCAAAGGCGGCATCCGCTATGCCTCGAATGCGACGCCGAGGAGGTCGAGGCTCTTGCCGCATTGATGACGCTCAAGTGCTCGCCCGTCGACGTGCCATTCGGTGGTTCCAAGGGCGCACTGAAGATCGATCCGAGCGAGTGGTCGCCGCAGGAACTTGAGCGCATCACCCGCCGCTTTACCCAGGAACTGAACAAACGCGGCCTGATCTGCTTCGGTGTCAACGTTCCAGCCCCCGATATTGGCGCGGGCGAACGGGAAATGGCCTGGATGATGGATGAATTCCGCCGTGCCAATCCGACCGACGCCGTCAATGCTCGCGCTTGCGTCACCGGCAAGCCGCTGTCGAAGGGCCGGGCCGCAGCCTATGTCGCTTCCAGCCGGCAGGTCGCCGACGCCTATGAGGCAATCGGGATTTAGTTCGGGGGCGCGGCATGCTGACAGGAGGGACGGATCAGCCGACGGCAGCGGACTTCACGGCCGAACTTCATGCGCGGCCGTCCATCTATTTCTCCGGGCTCTTTGATCTGGTATTAATGTCAGCACTAATGCTGGTTCTAATGCCAGAACATCGCCTGATTCGCCCGATCAGCAAAAACCGCTCACCGGACGCTCACCGATCAGCGGCCTATAGTGGCGGAGTTGGGCCTGCCACAGTTCGCCGGCTGGGCCCGCCGTCAGGGGCAACTGTTCACTCGCCTGCTGCAGATAACTCAAGGTCGTGCGCGTGATCTTGAGCAGTTCGCGGTAGTACTTGATCCGTTTGGGACGACCGCGGGTATATTCGATCGCCCGAGCCCGCTTCTTCGCCGCGCGGCAATGGTTGTGCCATGGGATGGCGCTACCCAACGCATCGCCCTGCTGCAACAGCCGCACCATCACCCGCACGGCGTCCCACAACAGGCTGCTGTCACTCGGCTCATGGATCAGTGAAGCGGTGACGGTGCTGTCCACACGCACGACCTTGCCATTTTCCAGCGTCTCCCGCTTGGCGCTCGCCAGCAGCACCCGGTTGATCTCTTCAAAGGTTTGCGCCCGGATCGCGCTGATCGTCTTGTGCAAGACCGACTTCTTCGGGTTCCACCCCACGGCAGCCGGGCAAAGGCCCGGAACGAGGCGGAGTCTTCGAGATGGAAGGCCAACTCCTGATAACTCAACTGGCGATGCTGCTTGAGCAGCGCGTAGCG
This sequence comes from Rhizobium leguminosarum, assembly GCF_001679785.1. NCBI lineage: Bacteria > Pseudomonadati > Pseudomonadota > Alphaproteobacteria > Hyphomicrobiales > Rhizobiaceae > Rhizobium > Rhizobium leguminosarum. Next base: position 19,285 of record NZ_CP016288.1, on the reverse strand, counting down.
CAGCACTGCCTCGGCCGGCAGCCCCTCGCGGCCGGTCTCCTTGAGACCATGCCGGCGCAGGTCCCGCGTCACCAGCCCAAATCGCCATGCTCATCCAGCCATTGCGACATCGCCTTCAGTTCACGACCGATCTCGTGTTCGGCGAAAAGATCGAATACACTGGCTTGGACCGTGCGTTCTTGGCGGATTGTCGGCTCCGGCGGTTACGGTTTGTCTTTAGAATCAGTAGCTTGATCTAAAGTATACCTGAAACCGCCGGGCCTTGCCCGCGGAGATGGCGCGTTTCCCGCAATAATTTCAGTGGTTTACCGTTTATGGACGGGCACTAGTCTAAGCTCTCGACCAGGCCGTGTTCTCGTGAACGGGACTTTCAAATCGGGTTAACATTGCTCCACAGCGGCCCTCTGGCGGTATGGCTAATTTCCAACCACGACCTGAACTGCATGCACCGCATTTCTTGCGTCACACGGCGGCTGTCCCTCCCCAAGTTCGTTTGTGCACCGACATAGCAAAACATGCTGGCCCGACTTGGGCAACCATGGCAGCTCAAACCGCTGCCAACTTTTATCCTTGCGCGGACCTACGGTCGCAGTTTGCCACGAACCTCCTCCATCCACGCTGACTTCCACGGTTGATATCTCGCGATCTCCCCAGGCCCAGCCCGATATTTCCGTTGGCACGTCAGCCAACAGCAGATCGTTGGGCGATGGCGACACGATAACGGACTCCGGGGCGACGCCCCAGACCGGCTTCAGCCCCGATGGCGCGGGATCGTTATAGAATCGCGTTGTATAGGCGCCCCTCGCCCGCCGGTTCGCGGCCGTGATCGAACCAATCCACTTTACCGAGTTCGTGCCGTACCAACCCGGCACAACCAGTCGAACCGGACCCCCACGTTCCGGAGTGAGCGGCCGGCCGTTGATCTCAAGTGCAAGAAGAATCTCTTCTGCGAGGGCTTTCTCTATAGGCAGGTCTTTTTGATACGGTTCTTCGACCCCCGCATATTCGCCCCACTCGAGGCCGGAAGTCCAGATGAAAGACGCCTGCTTGCTTATCTCCGCGTGTTCCAGAACAAGCGACAGCGGCACGCCTTTCCAAATCACATTTCCGATCCTGCGCTTGGCGACTGTCGGGGTAAGAGGGCTTCCGGCGCATTCGTGAAATGACATGTACTCGCGCTGAGGCATGGCTTGAAGATCCGGGAGACGCAGCCTCGTGGGGTTGCCCACGAGGCCATCGACATCGAGATGCCAATGCTCGGGGTCGATATTCAGGAACCCCATATGCGTGACCAGAAAAAGATCATCCTCCGGTGTAATCCAGGATTTCAAGGCATGAACGCCTTCGGCCGGCCCCTGGAAGGAGAAACCCTTCTTTAGCATATGCATACCCATCCGCCTCATTGCCTTACTCCTCCAGGGCCGGTGCATCGACGCGGGAACCATATTCCTGCTGACCTATCTGGAACCGGACCGGTTTCCGGCGTGTCCGGTTGACAGTGACATCGAATATATCGAATCGGTTGTAACCGCCAACAACATCGTGAAATCGTTTCGGTTCAATACAATCGTCGAGATCGATATGGGCATAGCCGATACCTTCATCGACCATTTCATCCCCCATCGGCGCTCCAGTCGGTCCAAGGAAAAAGCTGCTGGCGTGCGGACTGGCATCCATTATCGCTGCGATCGCAGGATCATCCTGAGCAATGGATCTGCGCGCGCTTTCATCCAACCGGCCGGCGACAACGATGCCGAAGCACTTCGCCTCGAAACAATGGGCTGAGGCCCGGATACGGTTGGCCGCCCGGTTGTCGTAATTGTCGCTCTCCGTCGGAACGCGCGTGGGCCAGATCGGCGGATAGGTGCTTATATGAACCTGTTCGGCCTGGGCCATCAGACTGTAGCGCGCGAGTGGATTTGTATTTTCTCCGCAAATGAGACCGCCAATTCGGCCGATTCCTGTATCTGCGACGACCAGACCTGCACCGTCGCCGGGATCCCAAACCAGTTTCTCGAAGAAGGTTGCCACCAGCTTTCGATGGTGGATCAGGATCTCACCCGTATCGGAAATCAGGACATTGCTATTCCACAGGCCTGCGACACTTGCCGGGTTGCGCTCGGAGAAACCGATTGAAACGAAAATACCGTTGTCGGACGCAGCTTTCCGCACACGCTCGATTTCAGGTCCATCCACGTATACGGAAGCATTCAAGAAGCGCTTGAAATGTTCGTGCGACTGAATGGGTGCGTAAAGTGCTGCCCAGACGGGGAAACCTGGGAGAAAGCTTTCCGAAAATACCACGAGCGATGCGCCGTTTCGCGCACTCTCTGCGATTACCGAACAAGCTTTCTGTGTGCTCGCGACCGGATCGAGGTAAACGGGGGCAATATGAGCAGCGGCGGCCTTGAAGTTCTTGCTTCCCATAGACATTCCTCTACTCATGAAGTTCTAGCGATAGGCCAGTTCGACAAGGTCGAAAGACCGCGTCACGACCGCTTAGCCACCAGACCGATTTCAATACGGGCTCCAAGCGGCAGGCTGGCGCAACCGATTGTGGTACGGGCCGGGTAGGGCAATGAAAAACATGTGCGGTAAATCTCATTCATATGAGCAAAGTCACTCATGTCGGTGAGATAAACGTTGACGGACACGACATCGTCCGATCCCAGGCCTGCTGCCCCAAGAACCTGAAACAGATTATCGAAACACTGGTGGGTCTGCTCGGCAACATTTCCGTCGACAAGTCTGCCGGTGCCCGGATCAAGCGGTGTTTGCCCGGAGCAGAACAGCAGGTCGCCGGCCCATGTCGCGTGTGAGTACGGTCCTACTGCCGCAGCGTTCGAAGCATTCACAGTTCGTCTTGCCATGGGTTCCTCCAAAGGCAGGTTCAAGCGGAGCCAACCTGCTGACGATCAGCATGTCCGCAAGGTATCCTGCCTCACTATACGCTGCCTGTTCAGTTTTGCAGCCCGTTCGAAACTAACGGAACGAATTTGCGCGCCAATTCGAAATGGATGGACTACGCTGTGCAAAAATAGACGGGGATACTATGGCGACTGCAATTGATCATCTTGATTGGGACGATCTCAAACTCTTCCTCATCGTCGTCCGGTGCAAGAGCGTGACCGGAGCGGCCCGGGAACTGAATGTGAGCCACTCCACCGTATCACGTCGGCTTGCTCGTCTGGAATATACGGTTGGCGGTGCACTCGTCGAACGGACCAGCGACGGACTTTTGCTGACACCGGCCGGGTTGGTTACAATGCGGCGAGCAGAGGAAATCGAGAATGGTGTGAATGCGCTTCGCAGCGACGTGAGCAATCGAGACGAGATACGCGGCACAGTCAGATTAGCCACCATGGAAGGTATCGCAACGCTTTATCTCTCCAAGCGCCTTGTTGAACTCAGCAACCGGTACCCTGATCTTGACCTTGAGCTGGTAACATCGCCGCAAACGGTTCGGGTCGCTCGCCGGGAAGCGGATTTGTTCCTAAGCTTCTTCAAGCCCCACGGAACTTCTCTCGACAGTCAACTGATTGGGCGTTTCAAGACTGGCTTGTTCGCTTCGCAGGCCTATCTTGAGCGCAATGGCGTTCCCTCTGGCCCGGCGGATCTTGGCCACCACAGATTCGTCGGCTATATTGAGGAGCTGGTCCAGCTCGAGAGCGTTCTATGGCTGGAGGAACTGATACCCGCCCCAAAAATCGCGTTCAGCTCAAACAGCATGATGGCGCAGATGTTTGCGGCGTCTGCGGGCGCAGGAATAGTGGCCCTTCCCGAATTCGCACGCAGTCTGAACCTTGGTCTCGTTCCAGTGCTCGACGGGTTGAGCGGCGAACGTGAGATCTGGATGTCGGCACATCAGGACCTTGCTTATCTTCCGCGAGTGAGAGCGGTAAAGCAGTTCCTGAAAGAGCTGGTTCGTCGCGACGAACAACAACTTCTCAGAAACGCACCCTGGTCATCGTGAGGTTTTGCAAATCGGATGCTCGCAACGCTACAGCCGACCTGGCAGGCGTGCAACGGTGCGCATTTCTGCACAGCGTGTTGCGAAAATATCGGCTTCCGTGACAATGCCAATTGCATCAACGTGATTCTCGGTCCGATCAAGGAAGAAACCCCATGTTGGAAGTCACCCGCAGTGCTCGCAAGATTTTGGACCTTCCTCGTCTGCGTGCGGATACCCCCGGCACAAAAAACAGAAACCATCTGAATAATGCCGGGGCTGCGCTGATGCCGAGCCCGGTGATTGATGCGGTGACCGGGTACTTCAGCCGTGAGGGCGAAATCGGAGGTTACGAGGCTGCAGCGGAGGCCCACTCGCTGTTGGAGGGAACCTATGACAGCTTGGCCAGTTTCGTAAGCTGCACTCGCGAGGAGATAGCGATCGCTGAAAATGCCACCATCGCCTGGCAGCGCGCCTTTTATTCCCTTTCTTTTGGACCTGGAGACAGAATCCTGACGGCAAGTGCCGAATTTGCGGCCAACTACATCGCCTTTCTGCAGGTTGCCAAGCGCACCGGCGTATCAATCGAAGTCATTCCGAATGACTCTTCTGGCGTCCTCGATCCGGACGCACTTGCGAAAATGATTGATGATCGCGTTCGGTTGATTGCAGTTACGTGGATCCCGACGAACGGTGGGCTTATAAATCCAGCAGCAGCAATCGGTCGAATTGCGCGGGACAATGGCATTCTCTATCTACTCGACGCATGCCAGGCTGCCGGTCAAATCCCGATCAATGTCAACGCGCTCGGCTGCGACATCCTCACTGCTACTGGCAGGAAGTTTCTCCGTGCGCCGCGGGGAACTGGTTTCATGTATATGCGTAAATCAGTCCTGGAAAGGATCGAGCCGGCGATGATCGATCTGTACGGCGCGCCCTGGACGGCGCCTGATCGATACGACTTGCGACCTGATGCGAGACGCTTCGAAACCTGGGAGAAGAACTATTCGGTTCGCCTCGGTTTGCGAGCTGCAGTGGACTACGCGCTCAATATTGGACTCGAGAACATCGAAGAGCGTTGCAAACACCTTTCGACAAAGCTTCGCGAAGGCCTGAGGGAGATGCGTGGAGTATCCGTACATGATCTCGGGGAGCGGCTTGCGTCCATCATCTCATTCACGGTTGAGGGCCGGGACTCGTCAGCCGTCATGGCCGATCTCACCAGCAAAGGAATCAACGTCTCGGTTTCACCTCCCTCTAGTACGCCCGTTGACGCCTGCGCGCGACAACTTCCGCCCGTAGTGCGAGCGTCGCCACATTATTATAATACCGAGGAAGAGATCGATGCTTTTCTCGAGGCAATTGCTGGCATTGCAGTTTACCGTTCGCCATAGCTGATGTAGATACAAAGCCAGCATTCTGATCTGCACCCTGTGAGGCTGCTTGGCGAGAACACAAGCCGCCGCCAGACAGTCATCAGCACCGATATTCGTAGCTTGAAGAGACGCTCTGCCCCGTTCACATGCGCTATAGGCTTCATCGTGAACGTCTTTCGATAAACCGACAGACGTTCACGATGAAGCCGGGGCCGCCTGAGGTGCCGGTGCAGCAAAGGCTCTTCATCCGGCGACTTCGAGCTTGTTTCTCGATGTCGCGATGGTGTGCTGACAGCCGGATAGATGTCGATCGCATCGATGTCCGCCTCGAACTGTGGCATCGCTGATCGCCGACGCGAAGCCGGACCTCTGCAGTATCTGAAACATCGAATCTGTTCAAAAGAAAAGCGGCGTATTTCTGCCTGGATTCAACTCAGCACGGCGGGGGGGAATGCCGCCGTTCATCGGCAAACTTGTTATCTCCCCACTTGCAGGCACCCTGTCGCTCAAATACGTGAAGCAAAAGCGCTCGAATCACCAGGGCTCGCGGAAAGGCCGCAACTCAGTCAGGAACGACCAGGCAGAACGCGGCTGGTGGGTGACGTGCCAGACCTCTTCAGCGATGTCAGACGGCTGGATGAAAAAGTCATCCGGTTCATCCGCGAAGCGCGCGCGTGCCGACGGTACGTCGATGACGGCGTCGATCATCATGAAGGACACGTGTACGCCCCGTGGCCCCATCTCGCGGGCGATCGACTCTGTCAGAACGCGTTGCGCCGCCTTGCTGGGCGCAAAGCCGGCAAAGCCGGCCTTGCCGCGATAGGCTGCGGTGTTGCCTGTCACGAGCAAAGAGCCGCCACCTGCCGCCTCCATCCGCGGTGCAACCCACCTGGCCAGGTGAAGCAGCGCCATGACATTGATCTGAAAGTTTTGCTGAAGGATTTCCGGCTCGATGTCGAGGAAGTTGCCGAAGGCCCCGCCCACGGCGTTGTGGATCACCACCCTGGGTACGCCTGCGCGTTGCTCGATGGTGTCAAGTGCGGTTGCGAGCGCCGCAGGGTCGGCCACATCGCAGGGGACTGCAAAAGCGTTCGGTAGCTCGTTCTCAAGAACCCTCAAGCGCTCGGCCGTGCGTGCGAGCATGGCGACCTGATAGCCGCCGTCGTGGAACCGCCGGGCCATTGCCGAGCCGGTACCTGGCCCAACGCCGGTGATGACGACTAGCGGACTCATGCGTCGCGCATCAGATGATCTGCACTAAGTGCAGACGATCATTGCCGAAGTACATTTCGTCCTCCACAAACACGCCGCCCGACGCCGCTTTCGCGGTTGCCTCCTGCGGCAGGGGCAGGCCGGTCGGCTCGTCCATCCGCCTTTTGAGTTCATCGGCATCGGGGCCTGCGGCACCCAGTTCGGCGGCTACCTCTACCGCCGCGGTCATTGCATTCATTTTTCCCGCCACGAGCGTGACGCGCGCCTGCCTGATGGCATGGTCTGCCCATCGCTGAAGATCAGTCATCCGGAGCGCGCCCTTGGGTGCGCAGGCGTGCTCATTGACACGCTTTCCTGCTGTTTCATTCGGTCCTCTCGAATGGATGAAAAGCGATCTGCACATCCGATACGGACCTGAGAGAATGCCAGGAAGGGACTGCGATAGTCGTAATAGAACTCGAGCGTTTTCATTTATGGCTCCTTGAACCGATCCGCCAGGGTGCAACATGTTTCCAGCCCGAGACTGCTCCTACCTGAGCTTCGCAACAATGACCCGACGTCCCGCCTAAAGCCGGATGATTGAGCAAATGGAAAAGATACGAACCCCAGGCCAATAGAGTGTCTCCCAGGTGCACCGATGAAGAGCGGCGAAGTTGCCCGCGCAGCGGGCTATGAAACCGAGAGCTGCCAACGTCACAACTGTTCAGATATTCATATCTGCATGATGATCATCATCCTGTCTAGCCCAAACTCGTCGTAGATCGTCATTCGTCGAGCGGTTCGCGGGCAGGCGTACTGATAAAGCGCCTTTCAACTCGCTCATTCGCTTTGATTCGAGCCATCATAAATGGTCGCCAAAAACCTGTGGCAGAGTGCTCACGGTCGCACTGCGGGACCGACCCATGGAACGCAGCCATATCCCGGACAGCGCAACGACATCGCCTTTGCTCACGATCTCGCCGATGACATACAGGCTGAGGCTACGATTGCCGACAGGGCTATGATGCCGATCATCTGTGCGACAGGATCACTGGAACCGGTGCGTTCAGCACTCGCCAATCGTCAACGCCCGCCTTGCCATAAACTTTCGTTGGAAGGAGCAGCTGGATGACCAAACACCGGAAATCCGTCAAATCAAATCGCACCACCCCAACCTCAACGAGGCAACGAACTGCTTTCACGCAAACAACAATTATTTGATGGATATGGGACGTAAAAAGGCCGCCAGATTGCGAAGTAGCGGAAGAGAGCGCAAGACCGCCCTGAACTTCCCGGTCCGTGCCATACTCACGCTTCGTCCCGATGACCTGCGCCCGCCAGTTCCTTGGCGTCGCTGAATGCCACGAGATGATCACGGACAGTTTGGAGCAGGATGTCCGAACGGCTCGGATCGGTCATTACCCTCGACAGCGCCAGAGCCCCAACCATCGCGCTTACGGCCAACATCGCCCTGGAATCGTCGTCATCGCCAAGTTGCTGCCGGGTGCTGGCAATATAGTCCTCAACATACGTGGCCATAACCGCTTTGGCTTGGGCATCGGCACGCCCTACATCGGAAACCAGCGCCGAAATTGCGCACCCATTGCTGCGCGAGTCGCGATGATTTCGACTTAAATAGTCTTTTACGCCGTTGGCGAAGGAGCGCATCCCCGCCGATCCCTTTGGTGACCGACGCGCGCCGTCAAACAGAGCGCGCTTGAGAGCCTCGGCCAGCAGGTCCGCACGTGACGCGAAATGGCGATAAAAGCCGCCATGAGTTAGATTCACGCTTTTCATGAGCGTTCCCACGCTCACCGACTCAAGCCCGCCGTCTCGGATCTGGTCAGCGGCCTCGGTCAGGATCCGCTCCCGATTTTGTACTTTTTCGGCCTGTGAATGCCCCAAGACAATCCCTCCTTTCAATCTGACGATCCATGGTCAAGATAGTAGTAGAGTATGCGTATAGCAACGATGCCTTCGCTTTGCATCACAAGCCTCCGCCATGAGATAAGCAATAACGCGGGCGGAACCAGAGCTCCATGCTACTGGCCCCGCATCCCGGATGCCGTCGGCAATCAAATGATGAAGCCGGCCGCATTGTCCGGGAGCCAAGCGGGCGGCCATCGTGACGGTGCTTCGGTCCCTCGTGCTTCCGGGGCGGCCAGTACCATCCACAGTTCGCTTGAGAAGAGCGTCTGCACCTGCTCATCCACTCTGGCAAAACGGCTGATGCCGGGCGGGCCGAGCACCGTTCGGCCCGCTCCTTGATTGCGACGACATGTTGTCGCCAGGAGCGGATCGCTACCGAACCCGCAATGAACGAAACTGCCGGTTCTGTGGGAGGCTGGATTGGAGGATGCGACGTTCGAAAATCTGCCCATGCCATCCCCACCCGGCTCCGCTTCCCCGGCCAGCCGTGGCGGGTGCCCGGTGGCCTCAGCATCGGCGACACCGAAGAATGAATAATGCTTCTTAACAACATTTCTGGATCCTCGCGCTACCGAAGCCTGCTTCCTTGCATCGCACATCGGGGTCGCGAAGCGTGGCAGTGGCGCGTGACCAGGGACCAGCTTGCAAACTGGTGAACTCAAAACCGCGGTCGTTGCCGCAATCGTCCAGTTTCGCGCCGTCATATCCTGCTCCCCTTTGGCACGACTGCTTGCGTCGTTGACATTCAAGATGATGCCTGTCATCCTCTTTGTTGTCGACCCGATGGTCTGCGCACCCGGCACTCGCAGTGCCCCTAGAACGAAGGAATTTTTCGAATGAGTGCTCCACTGACCCAATTCACAATCACCGAGGCGGCGCCGGGATACTGGCGGGTGACCTTCAGCAACCCGCCGCTGAACTTTTGCGATCCGGAGACCCTCATCGAGCTGCAGCAGATCGTCGGTCTCATCGAGTCCGATGACACGTTGCGGGTGGTCGTGTTCGATAGTGCTGACCCGGACTTCTTCGTCAATCACTACGACGTCTCCCGCTTCGCCGATTTCCCCCTGACGCCGGGGCCGACTGGTCTGCCGACGTTCATCGATGCCACGACACGGTTGACCAGTTCCCCGGTCGTGACGATCGCGTCGATTCGGGGTCGCACGCGCGGCGGCGGTTCTGAGATTGCTCTGGCATGTGATATGCGCTTTGCCAGCCTGGAGCGAGCAATCTTCGCTCAGATCGAAGTCGGAGCGGGCGTCTTCCCGGGCGGCGGCGCAACCGAGCGCCTGCCACTCCTCGTCGGACGGGCCAGAGCGCTTGAAATCGTCCTCGGCAGCGACGATTTCGATGCAGCAACGGCAGCGAACTACGGGTGGGTGAACCGCGCACTGCCCGATGATGAGCTCGACGCCTTCGTCGACAACTTCGCCCGGCGCATCGCCTCGTTCGACAAGCTTTCGCTCGCCGAGGCCAAGCGGCTGATCAACCGTAGAACCCTGCCGTCCGCTGAGGACCTGGTGGAGACGCAGGGCGCTTTCCTCAACGCGTTCTCTTGGCCGACGATCCCTGAGCGGGGAGCCCGCATAGCGCAAAAGCGCGACGAAGTGGGTGCTGACTTCGAGGCACGCATGGGTTATCACCTCGGCAATCTCGGCACCGGCGCCCGATGACGTCAGCAGCGGCCCCCTAGGTGGGGCCGCCGCCCTGGTGCCGTTCGCCTGAACTCAGATCGCGTCAGGCACGAGTTTCAGCGGCGATGTCACGTTGTTTGATCAAGGTCGGAACAGGGCGCTTGTCTGAGACGTCAGGCGGTTGCGCCGGTCACGGCTTTCCACTGCGCCATTGCGCGGATCCGATGGATGTGGATGGCGAGGGCTGAGTTTTTCTGGTGCGGGGGACGAAGAGATTTCGGAGTGCCGAAAAGATCGATATGAACCGTTGCAAGCCGCCGACGGATCGAAATCCCTGCATCATCCGCTCCCGTTTTCGAAGCGGCACGTGAGAATTCTCGGCCCGATTGTTCAGGCCCTTGTGCGATCGATGTTCGACGGCGGGCATCACCTCCCGTCTTGCAGCACCATATGAGCGCAATTTGTCGGTGACGATCCGCTTCGGCGTCAGGCTTTGCTTCTTCAGCAGCCTGACCAGCAATCGCCTGGCGGCTTGGGTATCGCGGCGGGCTTGAACGATCTCGTCGAGAACGTAACCGTCTTGGTCAACGGCACGCCAGAGCCAATGTTTGCGGCCGCCGATGGAAATCACCACTCGTCCAGATGCCAGATATCCTTTCGCGAAGACCTCTTTCTGCACAACTGCCTGGCATAAGCCGTTCCGAATTTGCGACCCCATCTCCGGATCGTCTCATGGGAGACGACGATACCGCGCTCCAGCAGCATCTCCTCGACCATCCTTAGGCTCAAAGGGAACCGAAAATACAGCCAGACCGCACGGGCGATGATCTGCGGTGGAAAGCGGTGGTTCTTGTAGCTTACGGTCGGACTGTTCACCCCAACCCGTTATCCCACAATCGTTAAGCCGCAGACAACGTGACATCGCCATGATTTCCTATATTTAACAAGCGGCTGAAAATGCAAACTGGACCGAAATGTGGTTATCAGTCACCGTTCCGTTTGATCGGCACTACTTCTCCGCGAACCCCACCGAGGTTGTCACGCGGCGTCACGACGGGCTTAAGCTCCACGATTCTCGCAGCCTGCAAGCTCAGCCATCCGGATGGTAGACCTGTCAGACTTTCAACGTCGTGCGGAAACAGCGGTAGATCTTCGCGCAAATCCTCTTTGGTGACTTGCCCCGCATCGACCAATGCCTTGAACACATCCGCGAGCAATGTCGGTTCCTGCATCGGCCAAACATCGTCAAACGGCTCCCGCCTGGAGTAGCCTTTCGCACTGTAGATTTTGTAGAGACGAGTTGCAGAGCTTTTGTCCAGAATCTGAAGCCGCTGCAGACGCATAATTTGTGCCTTGATCGAAACTTTCCAACGCGCCTTCAGGCGCTCCAGTTCCCAGATAGCAGCGGTGTCGATTTCAACACTGAATTGGCTTGCCGGGAGCAAGAACGCGGACGCAAAACGATGAGCCTGGTCTTCAATGGCTTTGAAGTTCTCGACGAATTCCTCTTCGGTCACTGCTCGGTGCAGCACCAGGTGGGCTAGTTCATGAGCGGCATCGAATTGGCGTCGGGAAAAAGACTGCTTGTCGCTGGCAAGCAGTACGTATGGGCGACCATCCGATCCCCAACGGCTCAGCCCATCCAATTGATCGGTTTCCATCGGTTCGCTGGCGACTACGACGCCAATTCGCTCCAGCAGCTCGACCATGTTGAGAATAGGGCGAAGGCCCAGGCCCCAATGCTCTCTTGCTGCTTGAGCGTACGCCTCGATGTCCTCATCGCGGAGATTGCGAAAGTTACGCCCCTGCAGGAGATCGGGAACATTTATCTCGGGAAGGTGGGCGTAATGTTCAGCCACCGCCGTAACATCCTCGAGCCATGCCAACCTGACTTGCTGTGACAAGCGATCGCCGCGCAAAGCACCGGCAAACGAGCGAAAAAACGACAGGCCACTACCTTCGCGGCGGGCAGTCAAAAAGAAGTCCTCTGGCAATCGAAGGACCGAAGCCAATTCGGTCAAGGCAGCGGGTTCCGGCGCGGTTTCACCCTCTTCCCAACGGATGACTGTGCTCGCAGCGCGCTGCATCAGATCGGCCAGCGCCTTGCGGGAAGTTATTCCTCTCGCTTGCCTCGCTTCAGCCAATCTCGCGCCAACAAAACTTTGCACTCCACTACGCACGGTCGTTCCTAATTTTCATTGCCTTTCTTCTCATCCGCGGGGCCGTCCTTTTTGGAGGCCTTGAATGACTTCTTCACCTGTTTAAGGGAGAAGGCCTTGGCCGCCGGTTGCGCTTGCGATCCGTAACCAGCCAGGAAGTCCTTGATATCAGCCTGAAACAAGAACGATTGCGATCGTGCGTCTGCAACGCAGACTGTAATTGACGCTATCTTTCCAAGAGCGTGGGCATCACGACGGACCATAATGACGACAAAACGTTCTCGGTCGGTAAACATCTCTGGCGGATGAAACAGGTCGTATGACAGTCCGCGGTTTTGATTGCACAAAGCAGATCGGGTCGCATTCTTGATCGGCAGATCATCCACTTCACGATGGGATGCAAAACCGATCATTGTATGACCAAAACGGCCGGTGGTCAGATAAACTGGCGCGTCTTTGATTTCATCAGGGCCTTGTTCGATCGGAACCGATTTGACGAATTCTGCGCCATGGCGGTTGAGCATCTGCTCGAACATCTCATCGATAATTTGAAACCGGACGAGACCGGTTGCTCGGCTTGCGCGCCGTCTTGAGAGCGCCACCCCATGGGTGACTGCGGCCTGTGACCCGCTTACCGCGGCCTCTGCCTGTTGGGCGGCCATCCCAAATTGATGTTCAATTTCGACGAGTAGGTCGCGGGGTACGTCCCGACGGATCGCGGATTCAAACTCGAAACGTCGCTCATCACTGATCATTGGGCCCTCATGGGAATCATCGAGTTTTGCATTAAGGGGATTTTTGACATATTGTTTTGCACTTAGCAATTCAAACTGAAGGTGACAACAGGGATGCCACCTGCATCCTGGCCGTGCAGCGTAAAGCGAGCTGAGGAGACCAGCCATGCCGCGCCCCCTACTGGAAGGGCTATCTCAAGCTGTCGCTGGTTACATGTCCCGTGGCAATGAGTCCGGCGACAAGCGAGAGCGAAAAAGTTCGATGCCACACGCTCAACAAGAAAACAGGAAATCGTGTCGTCTCACATGTCTGCGGTCGCTTCAAGGCGAACTGAGGCCCACTAGGGCGAGACAAGCTTTCGTGTCTGCAGCTCGAGCCGCCCATTTGAAGGTTCTGCCCGACGACGAACGGCGGCGTCGGAGCCGTGCCGCGTCTTCGCGGCGGAAGGTCGCCGTGCAAAGACGCGAACTGGAAGCCGGGTAGGTCGATCGGTGATCATTATCCACTACCTGGACAAGCTGAGGCATTCTCATTTCCGAGATTTCTGCTACCGTCCACAGGTCACGGGAGTAGGCGTCATGGTTGCAGCGAGTTTGGTTCCGCATGCATTTTACTGGGCGAAGTCCTCGAAGTATTTCGACGGACGACCAACGATCGTTCGGGTCTCCACTATCTTCGGGGAGGATTCTGACTATTGGACGCTGGCGCTCCTGGGAACCGATCAGCACGCCATGCCCGCGGACTTCGAGATCATCGCTCCGGCGGAACTCCCAGAAGAATACCCTGTCCGACAAGCCGCCGAGTGAACCGTTCATCGGGCAAGCGAACGAAGGCTCTCGACAGGGGCACGCATTTTGTCGGGCGTTCACACCGACAGACTGCCCGATGGAGAATTTTGGTACCATAACCCATCGGAACTTGCGGGGCATTCGACGACGGGGCCGCCCTGCTCCCTCCAGGCGATTTCGACCTCACCTATGGCGCTCCTCCACGGTCCGCATCGCAGAAGGGTGCGATCAACTAAATGACCTGAGACCCTGATCTGCGCGGGAACAACACGCGCTCACGACCGCATTCACGTAGCGCCTTGGCGCCAGTTTCTCGCAGAAGGGTCGCGGAGGCCGGTTATCACATGGCTAGTAGCGCTCATCCAACTTGCTCGACCGTCTTCGAACCCCACGCCTTGACAGGAATCGAACCTGCGAAGCACGGTCCCCGACCGGCGAGTCACTTCAAGGCTATGAACGTCGCAGGATCGAGCTGGGAAATCCGAACGGCAACTTGTGTGATCGCAGCGTCCCCGACCAATTGCTGGATTTCCCTGGCAAGATCCATGAGTTTCTGACGCGTCCGTTCTGCTTTCGGCAGGAGGAAAAGCTCGAGGTTCACCGCCGGAAGGTTTGCCATCGCGTAGACTGGAATGACAGCAAACTGGCAGGCGTTGATGTTGACGTCCAGCCTTTCGCATAACAATTTGCTCAGCGGCACCAGAGCGGCCTCAATTTTCAGATGAGACTGCTCTGGCAGTGATCGATCCACGTAAATCTTCATATTTGGCATCTCGGCCGCCTCACTGTGGGTTAAGGACAAAATCGAATGGCGAACGCCAGACGGTTTCACCGCTGAGCACACGCTCATACGGCGCGATCAAACTGGCTTTGACACCGAAGACGGCGTCGGATGAAAGATAGTTATCGTCGCCGACGAACGTATGGGTTACCAGTTTCTGGAAGCCGGCGGCCGTGACGATGTAGTGCATATGCGCAGGCCGATAGGGATGCCGGCCAAGATGCTTCAGCATCTGGCCCACAGGCCCATCTGCGGGAATGGGGTATGAGACGGGCTTGATTCCGACGAAGCTGTAGCGTCCGTCGGAGCCGGTCACGAAGGTTCCGCGGTTGTTCCATTTAGGCTGGATGTCAGGTTGCTGCACATCGTAAAAGCCTTCGGCATTGTCTGACCAAACATCGATGATTGCACCCTCGATCGGATGTCCGTCCAGATCGACCACAGTGCCTTCGAAGACACAGCTCTCGCCCTTCCCGTCAAGCGTGATGCGATCGCCCATCGCAACACGGGGAGCCCCGGCGACATGGAACGGTCCAAGCACGGTGTTTTCCGTTGCGCCCGGTTGCCTGCGGTTATTGATCGCATCCACCAACATGGATACGCCTAGCGTGTCGGATAGCAGGATAAATTCCTGCCGTTCTTGCGAACAAATCTTGCCGGTCTCCGTGAGAAACCGAATTGCGGTTTCCCATTCCTGTTGCGGAACCTTCGCTTCCTTGATGAAGGCATGCAGATGCTTCACAAGCAAGGTCATGACCTCCCTCACGCGAGGATCGATGTCGGAGGCCATGCGCCCGTTTACCGCCTCGACGGAAGCTTCTTCGGTGAAATAGTTTGTCATACCTGTTCCTTCGCGAGTGAGAATTGGCTTGCCTTAATCCCGAAGCCTACCTGCTAAAAAGGCGCGGACCTTGGTTCCTGATGTGGATCACTCTGGCCCCCGGGTTCACGACGAAGCCGGCCTCGCCCCTTCCCATGCCATCTGAAGCATCTCTCGGATTGCCGTAGCTTCCAGAGGCCTGGGGTTCCAGTAAGGGTTTCGCATGGCAATATCTGTGGCTTTGTCCAGATCCTCGGCGGCCAGTCCGAAATCTTGGAGCCTGGTCGGGGCGCCTATGCCGAGCGCGAAATCGTAAAGCCCAGGCGCCGCGCGATCCGTCCCCAATAAAGCGGCAACAGCTTCCAGCAGGTGAGGTACCGCCGCCTCCGTATACGCCACTGTATGAGGAAGAAGGATAGCGTGCGTTTCCGAATGCGGCAGGTCGAAGCTGCCGCCCAGCGTGTGGCAGATCTTGTGATGCAGTGCCATTCCGACCGCACCCAAAACAACGCCACAGAGCCAGGAGCCGTAGAGGGCATCGTTGCGGGCCGCGGGATTTCGGGGATCACCCACGATGGCAGGCAGTGCCTCGTGCAAGGCGGCTATGCCCTCCATCGCCATCATTGAGGAAACCGGGTTGCGATCCTGCGCATAAAGTCCTTCCACGGCATGGGCCATGGCGTTGAGGCCGCTCGTCACCGTCATGTTGATAGGAAGGTCGTACGTTAGCTCAGGGTCGTAAATCACCGTTTCCGGTAGAATTGATGCATCACGCACAGTGGTCTTGATGCCGTTTTCTGTCTGCCCGAGGATCGGGGTCACTTCCGATCCGGCATAGGTTGTGGCGATGACCAACTGGGGCGCATCGGTTCGGTAGGCGATCGCCTTTCCCAACCCGATCGTCGAACCACCGCCCAAGGAAATGACACAGTCCGCGCCCTTGTCAGAGAAGACGCGAAGCGCTTCGATCGTCACGTCGACGGGCGTGTGCATCATGGCACCGCTGAAGAGCCCCGCACAGGCGGATCCCAACTGTTCGGCAAGGCGCTGCGCCTCCCTTTCCTGGAACGGTGTCGACAGGACAAGGGCCTTATGCCGGCCAAGGCCACGCAATTCTTCGGCCACCTGAGAGATCGTCCCCACACCGAACACGATGCGAGGAACAGTGCCTTTGAAGATAAACGGCTCGCGCATGGTCTTCTCCTCCTGGATGCAAACGGTGCAAATGTCGTCGCTGCCGGGTCAGCCCATGCGCTCGGAGGCATAGCTTCCCGGGCTCGGCGGGAAGACGACGGTGCGATTTCCATTGATAAAGGTCCGATGGTGGATGTGAGCATGGATAGCGCGGGCGAGCACCTGTGCCTCCACGTCACGACCCAGGGAGACATAGTCTTCCGCCGACTGCGCATGCGTGATGCGCACGATGTCCTGCTCGATGATCGGGCCTTCGTCTAGATCGGCAGTGACGTAATGGGCCGTCGCGCCGATGAGCTTGACGCCGCGCGTATAGGCCTGCTTGTAGGGATTGGCGCCCTTGAAGCTCGGCAGAAAGGAATGATGGATATTGATGATCCGCCCGGACATTTTCTGGCACATCTCGTCGGAGAGTATCTGCATGTAACGGGCGAGCACGATCAACTCGGTGCCGGAGCTCTCGGCCAGCGCCATGATGCGTGCCTCCGCCTCCGGCTTGTTGGCCTTGGTCACCGGAATGTGGTGGAAGGGGATGTCGTGATTGACCACCAGCTTCTGGTAATCGAAATGGTTCGACACCACGCCGACGATGTCGATCGGCAGAGCACCGATCTCCCAGCGATTCAGCAGGTCGTTGAGACAATGGCCGAAACGCGACACCATAAGAAGCACTTTCATGCGCTCCTGCGCATCGAAAATATCCCATTCCATGCCGAATTTGTCCGCTACCGGCATGAAACCTTCCGACAGATCGGGCCGCAACACGCCTTCTTCGGAGATGAAGCTGACACGCATGAAGAACTTGCCAGTGTCCCGGTCATCGAACTGCGAGCTGTCGACGATGTTGCAACCCTTGGCCGCGAGGAAGCCGGAAATCGCCGCGACAACGCCACGTGTGGTTTGGCAGGAAACCGTCAAGACATAGTTCTTCATTCTATCCCCGTATCTGTTAGGGCTCTTCAATAGATGCTCATCCGGCTTTCCCGACAAATGCTGCAGCCCGCTGAGCTCATGGAAGGCCATCGTGCCTGGTCTGCCGTCCGCGCCGGTTATTGGGCGGAAAGACCGATGAAACGGTCGAGTTCGGTACGATTGGCGGCCAGTTTTGCCGCCTCTTCCTCAAAGACGATCTTGCCTTGGTCGAGCGCAATGACGCGCTCTGCAAACTTGAGCGCCAAACCCACATGTTGCTCCACCAGCACGATCGTCTGGCCCTGATCGGCCAGCTTGTGGAAAACGTCCATCAGCATTTCGCAGATAACCGGTGCCAGCCCCTCCAGCGGCTCATCCAGCAAAATGATTTCCGGCTTTCCCAGAAGAGCACGGGCAATCGACAGCATTTGCTGTTCGCCTCCGGAAAGCTGGCGCCCGCCGTTGGAACGACGCTCCTTCAGCCGAGGAAACAGATCGTAAGCCTCTTCCAGAGTCGATCCATTCCGAAGTCCCGCAACCAGGTTCTCCTCGACCGTCAACGATCCGAAAATGTCGCGGGTCTGCGGCACGATGCCAATCCCCAGTCTCGCCCTCCGATGCGAGGCGAGCGTATCGATCGCCGCCCCCCTGAGTTTGATGCTTCCGGCGTGTTGACGTGTCTGGCCCATGATCGTGGAGAGCAAGGTGGTTTTACCGACGCCGTTTCTCCCAACGATCGCCAGCCGCTCGCCCTTTGGAATGCGGATCGAAACATTGCGGATTATATGGGTATCGCCATAGCCGGCGACGACACCATCCAGTTCGAGGAGAATGTCAGACATGGCCCGCTCCCAGGTAGAGTTCGCGAACCTGCTTGTTGGCGACAACCTCGTCGGGCGTGCCCTCCATCAGGATCGCGCCATTCACCAGCACGATGATACGGTCTGCGACCTCGAACACCAGTTGCATGTCATGCTCGATGATGAGAACCGACAGATCCTGCGGAAGCCGCTTGATAGCTTCCACGATGAAGTGGCTTTCGGTAGAGGGTACCCCTGCCGCCGGCTCATCGAGAATGAGAACCTTCGGCTTCACCGCCAGCGTCAGCGCCAATTCCACCAGCCGCTGCTGCCCATAAGCCAGTCCACGCACCGGCTTGTCTGCCAGCGACAGGATATTGAGATCCTGCATCAACCGGGTGATCTCAGCCTCGATATCGCTCCACCCGTCCGCCCGACGAAAGAACTGATGCGTGCGGCCTTCCCGCTCCAGTATGGGCAGCCGCAGATTTTCGCGAACGGTCAGGTCGCGAAACAGATTGGTTATCTGGAAGGTTTTCGCGACGCCTGCCCTCACCCGAGCCGATTCGCTCAGGGATCCTATATCCTGGCCGTTCAGCACGATCTTGCCCGATGTCGGCTTCAGGACACCGGTCAGGAGATTTGCGAAAGTCGTCTTGCCGGCACCATTTGGCCCGATCAGTGCGGTGCGCGAGCCTCGCGGCAACGTGAGGGTCAGGTCCCGGGCGACCTGCAGGCCTCCGAAATTTTTCGAAAGTCCAACAATGGAAAGCCCGTCGTTCATGACGTCCTCCTGAGCACTCGCGCCAAGCGACCTGGAAGAGCAACAAGACCCTTTGGGAGCACGAAGACCACGATGAGAAGCATGAAGCCGATCACGAAGAGCCAGTTCAAGGGATCGATGCTTGCCGCGACATGATGGACCACCATGAAGAGCAATGTCCCGATCAGCGCGCCATACAGCCGCCCGGCTCCTCCCAGGATCAGCATCACCATAACGTCGGCAGACAAGGAGAA